>JAQVMI010000085.1 GCA_028703735.1 Candidatus Cloacimonadota bacterium
TGGAAATCTTGGCTCAGGTGGCAAACAGAGAGCCAAACACACCGGTAATTTTGATAACCGGAGAAAGTGACACTGCCAAATTGAGATCTGCCATGCAATTGGGAGCTTTCGATTTTCTGCGTAAACCATTCGAGATTGCAGAATTGCTAATCGCTGTGAAACAGGCTTTGCAAAAGAACTATCTGATGATTCAGAACGAAAACTACCGCAATAATCTGGAAAGCATTGTAGAGCAACGAACTATGGAGCTTTATGCCGCTAAAACGCTATTGGAAAAACACTATCTGAATACCATCCTTGCCATGGTGAATGCTATGGAAGCAAACGATATTTACACCCGGGGTCATTCCGAACGTGTAACCCTGCTAAGTATCATGCTGGGGAAAACTCTAAATTTGGATATCGAAGAGCTAAAACTATTGCGGATAGGTGCCTTGCTACACGATTTGGGGAAAATAGGCATCTATAACTCGCTTTTGGATAAAGATCATGCCCTTACCTTGGGAGAATTCGAAATAATGAAGCAACATCCCATTATTGGCGAAAAAATAATTAAACCCATAGGCTTAGCTGCTCCGATTCACGATATTATCCTTCAACATCATGAGTGGTTTGGAGGCGGAGGCTATCCTTATGGCATTTCGGGAGAAAAAATATCGCATTTGGCGCGTATTGTAACGGTGGCGGATTCGTATGATGCCATGACCTCCGTGCGATCTTACCGCGATAATCTTGATCCCCAATCTGCCCAAAATGAGATTCGCAGCAAGATAGAAGAGCAGTTCGATCCTATTTTTGCCCTGGCTTTTTGCGGCAACTTTCACAGCATTATAGAGCCGGTTACAAATTCTACCGCAACTAAAGAGCTGTTGTTCGAGCTGTTTTAAGCTATAAGCCCATACCCTAAAAGATTAAATAATACAGAATATAAGGAGTTAGCATGGCAAAGATTATTTCTGCAGCAGAAGCCGCTGCCATGATCCAGCCCGGAAGCAGAATTGCCATTGGTGGTTTTCTGGCAGTTGGTGCCCCGGAAACAATTATTGATGCAATTGTGGAGCTTGGCACCAAAGACCTTCACATGATTGTTATAGCTTCGGATTGGGAAACCCGTGGAGTTGGAAAGCTGGTGGTAAACCATCTTATCAAAAGTGCTCAGGTATCTCATCTTGGAACCAATAAAGCCATTCAAGCCCAGATGAATGCAGGGGAAATAAGCATCGAACTAATACCGCAAGGAACCCTGATGGAACGTGTAAGAGCTTATGGTGCAGGTTTGGGAGGAGTTTTAACTCCCACAGGTTTGGGAACTGTGGTGGAAGAAGGCAAGCAGATTATTCTGCTTGAAGGCAAAAGCTATATCCTGGAACCTGCAATTGCCAGCGATTTTGCCATTATTCGTGCACAGAAAGCAGATAAATTGGGAAACTTAACTTACAGCAAAACTGCCCGTAACAGCAATCCCATTATGGCTATGGCAGGAAAAATTACCATTGCAGAAGTGGATGAGATTGTAGAGATCGGAGAGCTTGATCCCGAACTTGTGGTAAGCCCCGGGGTTTTTGTAAACTACATAGTTATTACAAAGGAGCAGTAAAATGGCTAATGATAAACGCGCTATGATTGGTGCCCGGATTGCCAAAGAGCTGAAAGATGGCGATTATGTGAATCTTGGTATTGGCTTACCCACAGAAGCAGTGAATCACATCCCCAAAGGTGTGCAGGTGCTGTTTCAATCTGAAAACGGTATGCTGGGAGTGGGACCCAATCCTGCTGCCGGAGAAGAAGATAAAGATATGATAAATGCCGGTGGTGGCTTCATTACTGCTTTGCCAGGTGCCAGCTTTTTCGATTCTGCCACCAGTTTTGCCATAATCCGTGGTGGCCACATTGATGCCACAGTTTTAGGTGCCTTGCAGGTGGATATGGAAGGGAATCTTGCCAATTGGATGATCCCCGGAAAAATGGTTCCCGGTATGGGTGGAGCCATGGATCTGGTAACAGGTGCCAAAAAGGTGATTGTGGCAATGGAGCATTGCGATAAAAATGGCAATTCCAAGGTTTTAACCAAATGCAATCTTCCCTTAACTGCCAAAGCAAAAGTCAGCCTTATTATTACCGATATGGCAGTGCTGCAAGTTACACCAGAAGGCTTGGTGCTATGCGAGATTGCCGAAGGTTTAAGTGTGGATGATGTAATAAAAGCCACAGAAGCAAAGCTGATTATCCCCCAGAATGTGAAATATTTTTAAAAACAAACCCATTCATCCCAAATTAGGGAGCAAAAGATGAAAGGAAAAATTGCCTCTGCCTTACCGATAACCTTGATTATTGGGGTTAGCGGTTTCGGATGGACACCATGAAACCGAAGCTATATATGTCGCGCAGAATTCCTCAGATTGCCATAGATAATCTGAGGGAAGTATTTCAGGTAAAGCTAAATCCCTTTGAACGCCCTGCAACCAGAGAGGAACTGCTGCAAGAAGTGAAGGATGTGGACGCTTTGGTATGCCAGCTTGTGGATAATGTGGATAAAGAGGTAATAGATGCCGCATCAAACCTTAAGGTAATATCTTCATACTCAGTTGGGTACAACAATATTGATGTGGATTATGCCACTTCCAGGGGAATAGCTGTGTGCAATACAGCAGGTGTATTAACCGAATCTACTGCCGATCTTACCTGGGCACTTATAATGGCTACCTGCCGCAGAATTACCGAAAGCGAAGCCTATTTGAGGGCAGGGAATTTTGTGGCTTGGGAACCGCTATTGATGCTGGGGATGGATGTGTACAACAAAACCCTGGGTATTTTGGGAATGGGCAGAATAGGGCAAGCAGTGGCAAAAAGAGCTTTGGGTTTTGGCATGAAGCTTATTTATCACAGCAGGGACATTAATCCTAAAGACCTCCCTTTTGCTGCTACACAGGTAACCCTGGAAACCTTGCTTCGGGAATCCGACATCTTAACCCTGCATGTACCATTAACCTCCCAAACCAGGCACTTGATTGGCAAGGATCAGCTTGCCATGATGAAACCAACTGCTGTGCTGATAAATACTGCAAGAGGGGCAATCGTGGATGAACCACAGCTTATAAAAGCTCTTGCGGAAAAGCGCATCTTTGGGGCAGGTTTCGATGTTTACGAGCAGGAGCCATTTATCCCTAAAGAGCTGCTTGCGTTGAATAATGTGGTTTTGCTACCTCACATAGGCTCTGCAACTATTGCCACACGCACCAATATGGGAATTATGGCTGCGCAAAATGCGATAGCAATAATTAGTGGTTTGCAGCCTCCATCGCAGATAAATGTGCTGCCATAGAGGCATGAACTAATCTTCCTCTGCCGTGAAATTGACACTATTTGTTTTACATGAAGGGTATTGATGCACACCTGCAAGTTTGGAGTCGATTTTACCTTTGATAATCAGTTATTTACCTGTATCTTTGCGGTGAAATGGACTTCAGTGTCCCTAAAGCTAATAATCTTCAGGATTTTTGCTTAAATGTTGGAATCGCTGTAGCCCTTGCGGCTAAAAGAAATGACTCTATAGGTATGGATTACTTAAGCCGCAACGACTCCAGACTAAACAGTAAACACCGCCAAAATTACATCCAAGATTCAGGTACGCCCACAAAAACACAAACAGAACCTACCAAATTACTACCATTGGCATTGATTTCTTAAGCAGTCTCAGTACCCGGGGGTATAAGGGTTCGAGAATTTGCTTGACAAATAAGCTACAAATCAAAGTTTTCATCTTAATGATAGTGGGGCTATAGCTCAGTTGGTAGAGCGAATGGTTCGCAATCATTAGGCCAGGGGTTCGAATCCCCTTAGCTCCACCACCTTGTTTTTAGATGATATACTTTCGCTTATATTTATAGCTTTATTGTGCCAGAAGGCTTATTGTGTCCCCGATACTTTTTTTGTTTTTCCCCGGATGAATTTGTGAATCACTTTCTCATTGACAAAATCAGAGGTAGTAATTCCTATTACTTAACGAAGTTTTTGTGCAGCAGTTTTATAGAAAACTAACTCAATACCAAAGCTGTGTGTATCATTAAAGGCTGGCTGTAAACCATTTGTGCAAGTATGATAAATCGTGCTTACGCTGGTAAAACTTAAACAGAAATTTGGAGATATAATTATGAAAATCCTGATCACAGGAGGAGCCGGTTTCATTGGCTCACATTTGGCGGAACAGCTTTTAAACGATGGACATGAAGTTCATGTGATAGACAACCTTTCCACTGGAAGGCTGGAAAACATCGAAACTTTTAAAGATAAGCCAAAGTTTCACTTCACTATTGGCAGTATTTTGAACCGTGAACTTATGGAAAAGCTGGTTTCCGGTTGCGATCAGGTGTTTCATCTGGCAGCGGCTGTAGGGGTGAAATACATCATCGAAAACCCATTGCTTTCCCTTAAAACCAATATCGTGGGGACAGATAACGTATTGGAACTTTGCAACAAATATAAGGCTAAAGTGCTTATAACCTCTACTTCCGAAATATATGGCAAAAGTGAGAAAGTCCCTTTTGCAGAACAGGATGATCGCTTACTTGGTTCCACTCATATCAGCCGTTGGGGTTATAGCTGCAGTAAAGCCATAGACGAGTTTATGGCTCTGGCTTTTTATCGCGAAAAGAAATTGCCCGTGGTAATAGTACGCTGCTTTAACACTGTTGGTCCCCGCCAAAGCGGACAGTATGGCATGGTTCTGCCAAAATTTATCAAGGCAGCCTTGCTGGATCAGCCTATTATTGTGTATGGCAGTGGAGAGCAAACTCGTTGCTTTGCCGATGTTTCGGATGTGGTTAGCGCATTTTTGAAGCTGATGAACACACCAGAATGTGCCGGTGAAATCTTTAATGTGGGAACCACAGAATCAATTTCGATAAAAGACCTTGCTCAGAAGGTTAAAACCATGTGTAACAGCAAATCACGTATCGAATATATGAGCTATGCTGATGCATTCGAGGAGGGTTTTGAGGATATGATGAACCGTATGCCGGATCTTACCAAGGTGCACAATGCCATTGGCTACGAACCCCAATTTAACCTGGATGATATTATAAACCGCATGATCCAATATTATGAAAATTAAGCTTACTCTACTGTTAGTCTTTTGTTTCAGCCTCTTGCTGGCAATAGATATTCCTGAAAACAATTACGCCGTCCCTATCTCTGTAAGCCTTACAGGTTTTGTGGAAAACCCCAATGTGTATCAGCTAAGCCCCATAAATCGCCTCTCGGATTTGCTTGCTCTGGAGCAAAAGCTTAGCCTGGAAGCCAAACTTGTCTTGCAGCCTACTGTTCCCCTTCCGGTTAGCCCCATTCAAGCAAACAGCCCCAGCCAAATGGACAAAGAGCAGGAAAGCACCCCGGATTACAAGAAGCTACAAGCTCTGCGCACCATAAAGATAACTCGCGATGGCAAAAGCTTTATCTGCGATCTGCAAAGGTTTTACAGGCTGGGAGATTCCACCCAAAACCCTTATCTGAAAGATGGGGATGTGGTGGTGGTTTCTGCTATAAACAGCTTTGTAACCGTTTCTGGGGGAGTAAATTTAGCCGGTGAAGTGGAATTTGTGGCAGGTGATAAACTTTCCGATGTATTGGATCTGGTTAAGGGATTCAAATATGATGCGGATAAAAGCAAGATTTCCATATACCGTTATCAGATTAATCAGGTGGATTTTGAGGTTACCAAGCTGGATTTGCAAAATAATCCGGCAGTGGCAGATTTTCCCTTGCAGGCAAATGACCAAATAGTGGTGTTGCAAGATTCCGAGATAAGCAATAAACAAAAGGTAAAGCTAAGCGGGATGGTTAAAAACCCTGGCGAATACCTTATAGAAAAAAACACCACCCTCTTTGAGGTTATTCAGCTTGCAGGTGGATTCACCAGCAGAGCAGATGCGCACAATCTTGTGTATTACAGCGAAAACGTGAATCTGGAGCCAAATCCATATCTGGATCTGCTGATGCAACGTAGCATGAGCGATATGACCCCCCTGGAATACTCTTATTTGCGAACCAATATGCTGCAATTGAACGGGAAATACAGCATCGATGCCAAAAAGTTAGTAGATAGCGAAGGAAAAGAGAGTAACCCCATCCTGCATAATGGAGATCGGATATACATTCCGGAATTGATGGATGTGGTTTGGGTTAGCGGACAGGTTAAACACCCCGGATTAGTTCCCTGGGTTGAAGGCAAGGATTGGGATTATTACATTAAATCTGCCGGAGGTTATGCAAACAACCGCAAGCATGGCAAAGGCAGGTTAATCCGCGGGAGAAGCGGTAATTGGGTAAAACCCAAAAATAATCTGGCAATTATGCCTGGTGATACCGTTTTTGTTCCCGGGCAGATAGATCGCTCACTTTGGTCGGATGTTAAGGATATTGTTACCCTTAGCTCTTCCGTGATAACAATAATAATCGGGCTAAACGCCCTTACCAAAAAAAATTAGGAGATTATTTACATGAAAGTTCCAATGTTAGATTTACACGCCCAATACGATCCCTTGATGCCAATGATTAGAGAAGCAATGGAGCGCGTTTATGCAGATCACCATTACATAATGGGACCACAGGTGAAAGAGCTGGAAGATAAAATGGCAGCTTATTTGGGCATTAAACATGCAATCGGCTGTGCTTCGGGAACTGATGCTCTTGTTTTAGCAATCCGCGCTTTGGGTATAGGCGAAGGAGATGAGGTTATCACCACTCCCTTCACTTTTTTTGCTACCGCCTCTTCCATCTGGCGCAATTTTGCCAAGCCGGTTTTCGTGGATATAGACCCACTTACTTTTAATCTTGATCCTGCAAAAATTGAAGCAGCCATAACCCCCAATACAAAGGCTATAATGCCGGTGCATTTGTTTGGTCAATGTGCCGATATGGAAGCAATAATGGCTATAGCGAAAAAGCATAATTTAAAGGTTATAGAGGATAATGCCCAAGGTATTGGAAGCACCTGGAATGGTAAAATGAGCTGCTCTTTTGGTGATATTGGCACGCTTTCCTTTTTCCCATCCAAGAATCTTGGTGCTATGGGTGATGCAGGTATGTGCCTTACCAACGATGATGATCTTGCGGCAAAGCTGCGTCAACTGCGTGTGCATGGCGAAGCCCCCAAATATTATCACAAGTGGGTTGGGTTAAACAGCCGTTTGGATACTGTGCAAGCAGCTATAATCGGTGTGAAACTGGATGCACTTGCTGCCTGGAGCAAGGGTCGCCGTGCCAATGCACAATTCTACAACGCCAGGCTGCAAAACGTAGCTGGTATCAGGATTCCGCATATCGATTCCAAGGCTGTAAGTATTTACAATCAATACACCCTAATCTGCGAAAAGCGGGATGAATTATTGGCACACT
>JAQVMI010000086.1 GCA_028703735.1 Candidatus Cloacimonadota bacterium
TCTAAAACCAGACACCTGTAACCTGTAACCTTTATCTAATTTACCAAGGTGCTGTATTTCCGGGATAACGGAAAAGCGTTATCGAGGTATTTGCCTGAACATTTGTACCCATAATACGCCCGGTGATAAGAACATCAGTTGTTCCGGGAGTCTCGGTTACAGGATCTGGCAAAGGAACTTCCACTGCCTTACAGGCAATTCTCCCCTGAGCCAAACCGTTCACATCTGTAATAACTTTCCACCACTCGTTGGGTGGAAGTGTGGGATCGTAAAGTCCATTTTCATTCTGAACGAATTGTCCCCGGGTACTTAGTAGCATAATGATAGCTCCCTCCACATTCAAACCTTGCCCGTCTGTTAACACGCAAAGGATATTACTGGTTTCTGCCGTTGTTTGCTCTTCATTGAAGTTTAACGCAGCAGGCTGAGCTTGAATTTCAAAACGGGGATCATTCAAAGGCAAAACAACGTCTGAATCGCCAAATACGGGGTTGCCATAAATGTCATCACCACAATTGGCGCGAATTGTTATTACATCATAGGTGTATACACCATTGTAGGTGAGAATCGTATATGCAGTACCTGCAATGGAATCACCATTCGCACTCACATTTCCCACGTAGGCTTCTGCCGCAATCTGGCAGTTTGGCTCGTTCAGTATTTCGAACCAAACAGCAGTTCCCTTATCAACTGGATTGTTGTGGATGTCTTTTACAACTGCACCAACTATTACACGCCACATACCACCACCGATATTGGTTCCGGAATTGAAACCACCGATTGAGGGAATAATGCCATTGGCTGAAGGCGGTCCTGCATGGATTACAATATTAGTTTTAAGGGAGAAAATATAGGATGTGTTATCATCGTTAACCCAAGATGCCCTTATTTTAAGCATACCGGATTCTGTACCGCTATTTACCGATATCTGCGCTTCTCCCCCATTAGAGATAACTAAAACAGAATCCGATTGCGGTGCATTATTCAAATTAGCTCCCTCTGGCGCATTGCTATTAGTTATCATAAAGTATATATTCTGGGGACTGTCTATCAGGTTACCATTGATGTCGCGAAGCTTTACACGTAAAATGGCAGATTGCAAACCACCTGTGTTTGCCACATTCAGGTTTATCTGGTCAGACTGTGTGAAGCTGATAGAATAGAGATCAGTGGATGTAACCATAAATATTGTTTGCACCTGGAGAGTATCACCATTAGCAGCAGCTTTGACGTTTGCTGCTCCAGCAGATAAACCAGGGGTGAAACGAACTTGAGCTACACCATCCGCTGCGGTATTAATCATTGCAGATTGAGTTGTATTCATAAATGATCCCAAGTCTGTGGTAAACTTCACCTGCTGAGAGGGACAGAAGTTGCCATAAATATCGGACAAGGTAGATTTCATAAAGATATGATTGGGGCTACCTACAGAACTGGTATCAGCAGGAACCATCTCCCCATCAACTTCCACAAAAGAAAATAGGTCTATATTGGCTGGACGCCCAGGACGAACAACCACTTCCTTAGTATCGGATACACCACCAATTGATGCAGAGACAAAGGCATTTTCCACACCTGGTGCTGTAGTGGCATCTGTCCAGGAACTATACCGTACCGAAGCCTGCCCATTAAATGTAGAGGCTATTACATAACGTCCAAGTTCATTTCCAGCGGTGTCAATGAATCTACCCTTGGTGCAGTTAAATGCTACAAGTGTGTTATTCGGGACACTGTTACCCTGATCATTTGTAGGTATGGCAACCAAATTTGCAGTTTGCATAACATTCATAGGATAGGGTTGCAATTCGCTGGGGAAACGCAGATTGACGCTGGAAATTGGAGGTATGGGTTTAATCTCAACATCAACCCAAGTTGTATCGCAAGACACAAGTGAGTCAGTTACAGTAGCATGGAATTTGCGTACAACGGCTTCGATGGTTGCAATACCAACGTCACCATCATCCCAGAAAGTAGTTTCAGCAATACCGGTGCTGTCCGTTGGTACATCAGTTAGTACACGTCCCAGCCTGGTGGTAGGATCGCCTTTCTTATAAGACTTAAATTTTACAATCTGGTTCAGGACACCAAAGCCTTCACCATCTTTCACTTCTACAGAAATGTTTGAATATGTGATGTTGTAATCAGAGTAAATCACATTAGGAGTAGCAGTGATACGGGTGATGATTCTAATATCAGACACAGGAGGTGGTGCAGCCACTGTTGGTAATATTGGAGCCGGGTTACGCTTGTCGCAGCTTGCGCTGAAGCTTACTAATATAATCATAAGCAGGGTAAGAAGACCCATGGTCAAATTGTACTTACGCATTAGTTTTCCTCCTCTTCATCTTCGAACTTGATAAGAGTGCGGGTTAAGCGCTCGTCAAGTTTGATAGTAGGGGTTGTTTCATTGGCAGCAACCAAACGGGGAGTAATCTCAATAATGAGATCGGTGTTCTCCACCAATTCATAACGATGTTGGAACAATTTTCCCACAAAAGGAAGATCGCCAAGGAAGGGAAGTTTATTGGTCTTTTGGCTAATACTGGAATTTAATAAACCACCCACAATTATCTTATGCTCGTTTGGAACTGTAACAGTGGAAGAAACCCTGCGAACCTTGATGCGTGGCACATAGCCACCCACAAGCTCGGATACAGAGCTAACTTCAGGATTGATATTCAAGGTGATGTTGCCATCTTTATTAACCTTGGGAGTAACTTTTAGAATTATGCCAACTTCTGCACGTTCCACCAAAATCTGCTTTTCGTTATCGGTAACAACATAGGGTAATACCTCACCAATATGCATAGTGGCAAGCTCTCCATTTAGAGCTGTAACACGAGTATCAGTAAGTAGCTGAGCAGCATTGTTTTCCAATAACCAATCTATGGTAACATCAAAAGCTGTTAACTGACGGCTGAAATGTCCAATATCATCAAATCCGTTGATTCTTTGGAAATACTGTTGATCTGGCACTACTTCAAAATCGTTCATGTTACCATGAGGATAGTAACCGGAATCATCAAAATAGTCATAAGGTAATCCTGCACCAACATCGTTAACTGGATCTTCTGCAAGGATGGTAGTTAAATGATTCAGACGGCTCCAATCAATTCCGATTTTCTTGGCTTGATTCAGATGAACCTCTATCAGACGAACTCTTATTTCCACCTGTTCTTGTGCAGAATCTATGGAAGCTATCAGCTTTTCCAGTTCTTTAAAACTATCGGGATTGCCATAAACCATAATGGCATTCTGCCCATCCAGAGGAGTGATCTTCATTCCAGAACCTTGCAGAGATTCGCTCACCTTTTTGGAATCGAGGTTGTTAAGATATATTATATTACTGCGTTCGCCAGTTTCTTCCATTATATTCTGCTTTTGACCCACGATGAAAGTATTGGCTCCAACTACCCGGTAAGATAATCCTGCAGAACGTGCTACCAAGGATACTGCCGTTTCAATTGGCACTTCTTTGATATTGATTGTAACTCTCTTTTCTTCCTTATCGCCCGAGCTGGTATTATCGATGGAAAGCACAATGTTTGTGCCGCTTAAGCCGGATAGAGCTTTAAGCACCGAAGACAAAGTTGCATCATCGGCATTGAAGGTTACCTTGGTATCCAGTATAGGATCTCTTCTAATCTGTGCAGAAAGCATGGATATGCCCAGCAAGACAATCAGAATCAATGCCATATAGTGCTTTACATGTAAGGTGTGTTTCATATTTACTCCCAGTATCATAATATATATTACCAGTTCCCGTTTGTGCCTGTGGCAGTCTTGGGATCATCAATAGGTTTCTTAGGTCTTGGTGCCAGTTCTGTAGTGGATACAATTCCATTGTAGCTATAGCGAACTGTGTTGTTGCCAATATCAATAATTCTGCGCCCTTCCACTGTTTCGCCAATTCGTGCTTCATGAAGTTTGCCGCGATATTCTATGTAGGCAATTCTGTTGCCCTTTTCATCGCTTGCTGTGGTAGCCAGGCGAAAAGTGTTAAGCACCATATCTTCAAATTCTTTTTCGCGATCAGTTTTATCCTTGATGATATTACCCTGTCTAAGAGGATCACGGTTAGAACTAAACACAAACATCTTGCGATCCTGAATAGAATTTTCTATGGTTTTAATTTTGCTTAACAGAGTGTCCGATACGGATTCCTTACTGTGGACAGATTTTAAGGGAATATTGTCCCAACTTCTCTGAATAGTAAATATCCGAATACCCATAGCTAAAAGGAGGATCGCAATAAGGGCAATGGCAAGGTCTTTTACAAATCTCAGTTGCATACTATACCTCCTTTTTAACCTTGAAAATTGATAATTCCAAAGTCATCCGGTAGCGATTCGGAGCACCCGCTGCTCGTACTTCTTTATCAGAAACCTGTGTCGGGCTAATATCCAAAGCATGTATCTTAAGGATGTTGTCCAAAGCTTCCAGATCGGAGATGAATGCCCCAAGCTGAACATAAGTGGCTTCAAGTTCCAAATTATAAGTAGATTCTATCAAGCCGGGAAGAGAGAACTTGTTGCTATCCGATAGCTTGTTAATGGTTATATTGCGCTGATCGGCAAGCTGACCAATTTTAGTCTTGAAATCATTTACTTCATCAAAACTGAAAGTAGCGGTCTTGGTTAGGCTATTATCAATAATCATAGCAAACCGTTCAAGCTGTTGATCCATTATCCTGGCACTGTTCAATTGCTCCTGAGCAGTTTTAATTTGGCTATCGAGCTGCTTAATTTTATCTTTGGTGTGAGATACACTGGTAGCTGCTAACATAAAGAAGGCAACCCCAACGAGAATAATAAGCAGTACAATGATTAAGTATTTATCTCTCATGGTTGTAAGCTCCTTTCGCCGGTTGCTTCTCTGCTATAGCATTCTATCACGAACTCCAAAATAGCCGTTTCTTTTACTATCTGGCGGGTGATTTGTCCAGATTTAATCTGAGGGAAATCATTGTTAATCTCTGGATTGCTTTTTAAACGATCGATAAAAGCTTGAATTTGATCAAGCTCTTTTACGTTAACATCCACTTCGGTAATTCCATTTAAGGTAAGGATTCCATTAGCAAAAGTGAATTTACGTACCGCCAGCTTATCATCAATCTCTTGACCCAAAGCTATCATTTTTTTTGCCCAAAAGATCCGATTGGTAAATGTATCGGCTAAGCGGTCTAAATCGTCACTGGAAAGATAATCTGCACTGGTTTGATAATTATCTAATTCTTTCCGAGTTTCGGCAAGGTATTTCTCTCTGGTACGAACTCTTTCCTTGCCCATACCACTTACATAAACCCAAGCAGCTATCATAATGGCAATTCCCAGTACAAGGCAGATCAAAGCGGTAAGAAATGTCTTTTTCTCTTTTTCTGCCTGTAGGCGCATTTCGCCGAATTTATTAAGGTTGATCTTGAAATAAAACATGTTTGACATTAGCTCTCCCTCCTTATTCCGTTCTCATTGCCAAGCCAATAGCCAAGGCAAGTTGAGGGTCTTTTTTGTTTTGGAATTTCTCGGGCATTTCCACATTGATAAATGGCATAAACATCTCTGTGGGAATGGCTACTTTATCTTGAATATACTCCAGCAAGCCTTTCATCTTGGCGGTACCGCCCATAAGATAAAGCTTGCGGAAATCGCTGTTTCCGGCTTCTTTCACGTAAAAACGTAATGATCTCCGAACTTCTTCCACAATGGAATCTTCCGTTGTTTTTTCCGAGATATCCAGCATGGATATTGTTTGAACATTGGTAGAAGCAGGATTATCTAATAAACCAAAATCCAGCTTATGCTGTTCTGCTTCAACCCATTCCATCTGACGACGACGCATGATATCACGGGTAAAATTATAGCCACCATAAGGAATATCTCTGGCAAACAGCTTTGCTTCGGGTCCCCAGATAACCATATTACTACGGTGTGCACCCAGATTCAACAGCACGTAAACCCCTTCTTCTGCAAAGGCATTTAGAGCAAAGCTATTTACTACCGCAAGAGAATATCCACGATGTTGGGATTCAATCCTGCACTCATCAGGATATTGGTATGCTCGTTTAGTACATCCTTTGAGGTAGCGGCAAGCAAGATGTTCATATTGTTGGTTTTTTCTTCCACGCTAAGCACTTGATAGTCTAACACCATATCGGTGCCACTAATAGGTATGTGCTTTTTCGCCTCGAAAAACAGAGCAGATTCCAGCTCTTCATCGGGCAGAAATATGGTTTTAATCTGCTTGATGCTGGTATTATCGCCCCCAATAGACGTTACCAGATGCTTAACATGCTTGGGGTTTATCCGCAGCGTTTTAAGCATTTCAATAATCACGGGGGCATAACGCTCGCTACGCAGATCGCTGGGAATATATTCTATTCCCGTGGGTACAGTGGGACGGATCTCGTAATTAAGCAGCTTAAAGCCTTCGTGCAGCTTCTTGAGATGAACGATTTTTACACTGTGGCTACCGATATCGATACCCAATGTCTCTTTGAATCGAAGCGTTTTTTTCTTCATTCTTCCTCTTTATATCATTAGCATATTAGTTCTATTCTTTGGTTTCAGTTCTCTGAAGATTTGCATTCTACTTTTTTCAAGGCAAGACAAGCAAAACTTATCTTATAACTTCAGAAATCAGCTACGCTATTTCAGCTATATCAAAGCCCGTGGGGGACGTTTTAAAACCCAATTGTGCTGTTCCATTTCCTCTTTTTCGCCTTGTTTCTTAAATCTGGGCCAATCCGGAGGTTTCATGGTGTACATTCTTCTGTCATAATTATAGTTCTTTTTGTAGCCAGTTCCAATACCAGCCGCTCCAGGATAATCCCGGGTAATCAAAGTAACCGAAACATTGGGGTTTGCATATAGAGGTATGGTAACTGCATTAGCTGGAGAACTACTTGCTCCGCAGAAATCAATCTCCGGCTTCCACACTCCGTTTGATGGGTATTCGTTATCATAGTAATTTCTATGAACGAATCCGCGACGGCGTTGATTTACACCACCCCAAATATTAATAGTTCCTCTTTCCAAATAGGGAGAGCGTTCGGGCCATAAGGGGTTATACCACGGCAGATCCAGCCAGGCGGGCCAGGGATTTGAGGCAGTTTGAGGCCAGTGATTGCGATGTAGATCTATCCAATTAAACACCGTGTTACCTAAAACGGGAATATTAATTTTAGTTGCCGGTATCGAACCGTGAGGATGCTGATACTCGAAGGAGAAAACCCCATCCTTATGAGAATTACCCCCGCCATCACCTAAGGCTGCTATCGCTGCATAAATCCAGATACCGCCACCTGCGGGATCAGGCCATTCATTATCTGCTCCCATATTTG
>JAQVMI010000087.1 GCA_028703735.1 Candidatus Cloacimonadota bacterium
TGCACGTTCAGGGGTGCAAAACATTGCAGAGGGCAGCCAGGCAAGCGGGACTTCCAAGAAAACAGAGCTAAAACTTACCAATGTTGCCAGAGCCAGCCTGGAAGAACTAAAGCTGGATTATGAGGATTATCTAAGGCAAGGGGGATTTAGGTTATGGGCAGCGGATGAGCCGCTACGTAAAGCATTGGTGCAGAGAAGATGCAACACTGCAGAGGACATGGCTGCTTGGGTGAGTGAAGTGAGAAACGGATGGGGTGGACAAGATGGACATTATGGACTAAATGGACACGATGGACACCACGGACATCCTGAACATGGGAACCAAGTTAGCCTGAAAGATACGCAGGGGGAGTCTATATCGTCCATGAAGTCCATAACGTCCATACCGTCCAAAGAAAACCCCGCATATTTCACCAATCCACCTAAGTATTCAGAAATAGCAGCAAATGCAGCCTTAGTAATTATTGGAGTGGCTTGTTCATTATTGGATAGACAGATACAGGCCCAAGCAGATGCCTTTACCAAAGAGGGTGGCTTTACAGAAAAGCTATATAAAACCAGGCAAAGCAGCAGGAATCAGACTTAGAAGCAAAGCAATCTATTGAAGTTTAGCGGAACAAGTAAATCAGCAGTGGTATGTAGAACAGCGCGATAAATATGGAGATCGATACACAAGTAGCGGCAAATTCCCTATCCATATTCTCCAGATTGGCAAAGATGAGGGTGTTAAAGCCTATGGGAAGGGCAGAATTTACAATCACCACTGTGCGGGTAATTCCCTGAAATCCAAATATTGTGGCAAGGATTATTCCAATCCCCAAGCCTACAACCATGCGGATAAACACGGCTAAAAGTGCTTTACCAAGGTTGTTTAGTTTCGGCTCGAAATACAAACCCAAGGCTATCATCACCAGGGGAACGGTTGGTTGACCTATCAGATTAAGGGTATTTAGTGCCAAACGCGGCAATTGAACTCCCCCAAGTTTCCAGCCAAAGGCAATCAGCATAGCCCAAAGTGGTGGTAAACGCAGGAATTTACTCCAGTCAATTTTATCAGTGTGGCTATTTTCCCCGTATTTTATGGCGTTATAATAGGTAAAGGTAAAGATCATAAAGGTGTTGCCAATATCGAATAGAGTAGCCCTGGCTAATCCCTCATCACCAAAAGCAGCAGCAAAAAAGGGCAACGAATAAGCGGTATTCATAATCATGGTGCCTACCAAAAAGCTGCCAAACATGGGATCTGGCATATTCAATTTGCGCCTTAGCCCACTGGAAATAAAGAACATCAGGAAAACCACCGTAATCGCCATGAAGGGGATTAAAGCCATATCTGCAGCCAAAGACACATTGGAGATCGCAATTATGGTTAAAGCAGGCAGTGTGATAGTTAAAACCAAACGTAGCAAAACCGGCGCATCATCTTTGGAGAGCAGCTTTACAGCCTTGAACAATATTCCCACAAAGAAAGCCAGGATAAGCGGAATAATCTTTTCTACAAAGGGGTTCACTCCAATTTCTCCGGCACATAAAAATTGCGATACAGAATATCTAAACGTCTATCCAGATCCTTATTGAAATTGATATCAGCAGAGGTATTTCCCAAGGTTCTTCTCTGCCATGGCGGGTATTTTGCCAGAGCAGCAGCCAATTGCCATTTATGATTATAGGTGGTATTTTCCAGTCTGGAAAGTGCTTTCCATTCAGCAGGGGTAAAGCGACTGTGAAAACTTTTGTCCTTGATTGTACTTGTGCTAATCTTCAGGGGGAAATATTCGGTTAGCCTGATTATATTCAGGATTTCCGGTTTTGTATAGTGTCCCTGGCTTGAAAGCTCCAGATAAAGTTCATTTTCGTTGGCAAAACTTCTTCCATTCACAGTGGAAAGGTATTTGCTATTTATCCCTTCTTTCTGAATCTGGATTATGGTGTTGCGGTTAAAATCGTAACGAAGCTCTTGCATAACCTTCTGTTCAAAAACATTTTGAATGATAAACAGAGCGATAAACGAGAAGAAAAATGCAATAACCGGTGCAGCAACCCAGCCTAAAGAGATTCTTCCTAACAGGTGATAGCGGATGTTCTTGCCGCCTTTGGCAAACCCAATCCCCAAAACAGAACCAACAATTATCTGGGAAGCAGAAACAGGAACCAGGGGTATGGGCGGTAAACCCAATCCAACTAACAGATTGAACAAAGCCTTGGAAGAAAACAGAAACAGCACCAAGGATTCTGATAAAACCGCGATCAAAGCGGTGATTGGAGATAGATTAAACAGCTCTTTGCCTACTGTTTTCATTATTTTATGCGAATAAGTGTATATTCCCACAACAATAGAAGCCGAGCCAATCAAGAACAATTGCGTTACACCGCTAATGCTACCCAAACCAGGAATAGTAACCGCTTTAAAAGGATTTACGGGAACAAAAACACCCACGATGTTGGCAATGTTATTTGCGCCCAGAGAATAGGCTCCAAAAGCCCCGATAATCAGCAGCCAAAAACGCGTCCACACATCCTGTTCCAGCATGTGCAGCTTTACCTTGCTAAGATAATATCGAAACAGAAAAAACAGAGCTGCTGCAAAAATAGCTCCCAGAAGAGGGGCAATAACCCAGCTTCCCGCTATGGCTATAAGGCTGCTGTAATCTGTTAATCTACCGGCAAAGAAATTCCAGCCAATAATTGCTCCGGCTAAGGTTTGTGAGGTGGCTACCGGAATGCCAATTCTCACCATCAAAGTTATGGTTGCAGCGGCGGCAAGAGCTATTGTGAAAGCACCGCCTATTTCGTTTACAGAACCAAGCTTACTAAGGGTTTGGGAAGGTCCGCTGCCATCTAAAACTGCACCCAAAGTAACAAATATTGCCGCTATCAGAGCTGCTTTTTTGAAGCTGATCATTTTGGTTTCCACCGCTGCCCCAAAAATATTGGCAGTGTCCTTGGCTCCAAAAGACCAACCGAGGAAAAGACCGCTTAGCAGATAGATAAAGATCATTTACAATTGGCGTTTTATTGTGTAAATTGACAAACGGTCACAAACCGCTTGGGCGTAATCCGAAATTTTTTCGATATGAATGGCAAAAAAGCGTAATTGGCTTTTCTGCGAGAGGTCTATATCCAGGCTAAAAATCTGGCGTAAAAGCTTTTCACCAATTTGATCGGCTTCACGCTCGAAAAAATGCACCTTATGAATATAGTTATTCACCGCTGCCAAGTCCCTGAAAAATGAGCGAACTGCATATACAAGCTGCTCTACTGCTGCCGCAGAGGATCGGGTAGTCTGCATCCACAAATCGTTAAGCACAGGAGGAATCTGGGGCATTTCGATGGAGAATTGCAGCATGGAATCCTTGATGTTATCTATCACATCGTCTGTATTCTCTAAAATTGCCAAAACGTCGCCCCGATTTTCGGGAATCAAGGTGCGCTCGTAAAGGAATCTTTCTATCCCAACCCGCAGGTCATCTGCCCTGTGTTCATTTTCTCTTATCTGGCTAAGCCGTTCTTCAAATTGCTCGTAACGGTGATTAATGTAATCATCCATTGCCAACTGAAATAAGATGGCAGAATCGCTTACTGTATCTAAAAAAGTATCGATCTGAGCTTCAACGAATCTGGTTGTTTTTAGGATCAACGGCATCTTCTATCTCCAAAATTAAGTTTCGTGATGTGCAGTATCTTTCAAAATAAAAATGCCTTCCATTTCTGTCAAGCTGGTTTTTGGCTTTTGGGGTAAAACATCGTTTCAGGCTGGTTAAAAACTCCCTTTTCACCTCTTTAATACAAAGTACTCACCGCACAGTATCTTGTTATAGCAAAGTGCCTTGTCGCTATCGTAAAGCTACGATGCTTTGCTCACTGCTATAACAGCCTGGTTCCACTATCCTTGCAGTTACCTTGCAGTTACTATTGTTGCTGCAAGGTAAGGGAAGGGATTGATAGTATAGGCTGTTAGGATTATGCACAAAGCGGGAGACAAGCCGGCAAGGAAGATTAGCAAAACAATTTTGGGTTTATCGGCTGCCTGGTTTAGTATATGAATAAATGGAGAAATAATGAAGTTACATAAAATACATATATTACTTAGCGGACTTATTTTATTAAGTGCCGGCAGTGTGGAAGCCAGAAAACAATCTTTCACCGTCTTCCCTTTTATTGCATATTCGAACGAGACAAAGCTTTTGGGTGGTGGCTTTGTGAATTATTATAACCAAACTGAGCGTGACAGTTTAAACAATCAATTACTGGTTTCCACCCTGGCAATTTATACCGCTAACCAACAGTTTCAAATGATAAGCACTCCCCGGTATAAAATTAAGGATGGGAAACACATACTCGGCTTAGATATCAGAGGCAAAAACTATCCTGATAAATACTATGGAATTGGCAATAGCAGCGATGAGGATGTATATGAAAAGTTCTCGCAGAAAAAGCTTAAATTTGGTTTAAGTGCAGATACCAGAATTTGGAAAGCTTTTTATGCAGGTGTATCTTCTGCCGTTACGCAGGAATCTGTGCAAAAAAGGGAAGCAAATCTGCTTCCGGTTACCGGAGGCTATCATGGAATGCAGGGCACAGATAATTATTACAATTGGGGAACCCAGCTAAGCGTAAGAACTACTGATGATGATTTTTACCCTAAAAAAGGGCTATATTACAAAGCAGATTTCAAACAATATTACCAGCTAAACAAGGCTACTCCGAAGCATAGTTTTGGAGGGTTGGATTTGGAGATGAAAAACTATTTTACCCCCTCCCAGGGAATAGTATTGGCAATGCAAAGCACTTTCAAGAGGATTTATCCAAAATCCGGCATATACTCCTCTTCCAGTGGGGAACCCCTGGAGGCAAATAGTGTTCCAAGCGACGTTCCCTTCACATTTTATCCGGAGCTGGGTGGCGAATTACGGGTTTATGATAGCAAGAGATTTGTGGATAAGGTGTTGATAGCCGAAAGAGCAGAGCTTAGATTTACCCCCGCAGAATTAGATTTCGCCCTGAAATACGGCTTGTGGCAGACTGGATTTTTGCAGCGTGTGGGATTTGTGGTGTTTTCGGAAGTTGGACAAGTTGCCGCAGATGAATCCGAACTGAAATTTAAGCGAAATCACTTTTCCAATGGCTTTGGCTTTCGCTATGGGATTAGCCGGTCACCACGCCTGAATATAAGAATGGATATAGCCTTTGGGGGAAAGACTATGAATGTTATAATTCAGGGCAGTGAGGCATTTTAGGGTGATTATTGACGTGTGATTACCCCCAAATCTTTGCTTTGGAATGTTGATTAGACCGGAATTAATGCACCTCTGCAAGTCTGGAGTCGATTTCACCTTTGATAATCTATTACTAACCTATATCTTTGCGGTGAAATGGACTACAGCGTTCCCCAACAAATAATCAGCAGGATTTCCGGAGACTTAGTGTTTTGAGTTGCTGTTAGCCCAACCTGCTAAAGTGTTTCACTCTAATGGTATAGACTTTTAAAGCAGGTTAGACTGTTTTGGATCAGCGGTTAAACCGCACCAAAAATTCCCCCTGGGGAGAAAAATCGTAGAATTCCCAAAAATAGCCGGTATTGCCTTGCTGCTGAACTGGAAAGGGAAGTTCTGTAATGGTTATACCATGCGCAAATACAAGGCTGTAGCTGGCGAAAGAGAGTGGTTTCCCCCACTTATTGGCAGAAGTGATTATGTAACTGGCATAATTTCCGGATAAAACCTGCTTATAAACAATCTGAACTGTGCAAAAATGCTTTTCCGGCATACTTAGCCGGAAATAAAAGCCAGCATTATTTTGCTGAACAAAAACGCAGCTTGCCAAGCTATCCGGTTCCGCAAGCTCTACTTTGCTAATTGTGGGAACAGCGCAAAGGCTATCTGCAGGAATGGGGAAAAATATAACCTGAGAAATGGGTTCATCGGTGTGATTTGCAAAATGATACAATCCTTCCATCTCCCAAAAGCCTGGCTGTAAGCTGAATCTAAGCTCCTCGGCTTCAAAACTTAGCGCAAAAGAAGCTATTGTAACCAGCGTAAACAGCAATAAAAGAACGAACTTCACTTCAATAATATCAGTTTGCGGCTACCCAGATTGGTGGTTCCACTATTAAGGCGCAGAAAATAAACTCCACTGGAAAGCTTGTTTGGTAATCTCCATTCCAGAACGCCGGCAACGTAATCTTGTTTACCCAGCAATCTGCCCTTCAGGTCATACAGCTCCACTACAGCGGGCTGGGTAAGCTTATTGCTGTAGCTAATATTAAGGCTCTGATGGGAGGATAGCTTCATTACAGAGGGATAAACGCTTAGCTGCCCAAGCTTAATGCCAATAAAAGGATCTTCGCCTGCCGAAGAACTAAACTGAATAGTGAAATTGTAGTTCTGCCCCGGTTCGGCAAAAAATGAGGAATCACAAACTGCGATTTGGGTATCAGGATGTTTAACAATGAGGCGTAGCTTGGTGCTGTAAATCTCGTTTACAACATGTCCATCTTCTGCAGTAACCGCCCAAGGGGAATAAGGAAACCACATGTAAACAGGGTAATCGGAAATTGGCTGCCCACCACTATCCAGCACGGTTACATCTATATTGCTATGTGAAAAGGGCCACCATTCGCTGCTTTCGAATATATCCAATTCCTTCACCCACATTAGTATTGCGGAATCCAAACCATCCGAAACATACACCCGCATGCCACATTCGCCATCTGATAGAGAGCTGATGTCGTTTTCGATTTCCTGTCCCCAATGCACCTCAGCAGGTTCTCCCCCTGTGAGAGTGCTGGTAACAGAAAAATACCCCTGCAGTGCTGTAACAGCAGCATCGGGATAAACCTTCACCAGGCTGGCAGAATTGCTGAAAGTAATCTCATCTACAAAGTGATTTGTACCATCAAAGAGATCGAAGGTACCCTCTTGTTGCAGAAAACTGCTGGCATATTTTACGTTCAGATCACCGCTGTCATCAATCCAAAACTTATTTATTAGTAAAGATGGCAGGGGATTGGCAAATGCCAAAACAAAGCTGCCAAGCAAAATAAGGATAAACACAAAGCGTTTCATTGTTCCTCCCTTAACGTGCTTTCGTTATTTTTTGAACCACTAAAAATATTGTAGCAAGTTTTATTCCAATACAGCTTGTTTGTGTAGCTTTGTTATGGTGGTGGAAAGGTGAAAAGGTGAAAAGGTGGAAAGGTGAAACAGGGTTTGTTTTGGTGGTGGAAAGGTGAAAAGGTGGAAAGGTGAAACAGGGTTTGTTTTGGTGGTGGAAAGGTGAAAAGGTGGAAAGGTGAAACAGGG
>JAQVMI010000088.1:0-4499 GCA_028703735.1 Candidatus Cloacimonadota bacterium
CCCAAAAAAACTGGCTTCGCCGGAAAAAGCCAAGAACCAAGCACCAAAAGCCAAGAATCAATCTGTAGCCCGGCAGAGACGAAACCCGCCGTAGTAGTCGCTGCCGTACCACGGAACGCCGTTGACGCGATAGGAAACGCGGCAACCAGCCGAAGAATAGCTCCAATCACCACCACGCAGCAATCGGGTGGAACCGGATGGAGGACCTGTAGGATTGAGCTGCCCAACTGCAGAGTAGCTACCATAAAAGTCCCAGCACCATTCCCAAACATTGCCGCTCATATCATACAAGGAAAGCGAATTAAATTGCAACAGACCAACCGGGTGGGTGACAGAACCAGAATTAGAAGAATACCAGGCAACCAGATTGATATCATTGCTACCTGAATAGAAATAATCGGGATTAGTGGAACCACCTCGGGCAGCATACTCCCATTCGGCCTCCGTAGGAAGTCTGTAGCCATTGGCACTCCAATTACAGATAGCGGCATCCCAGGTGGCATTGCTGCTGGTAGGCATTGCACCCCAGCTATTGGGATTGGTAGAGCCGCTGATGCTGTAAACAGGGGTAAGCCCTTCCGCCATACTGCGCAGGTTGCAATACTTAAGGGTGGCATACCAGGAAACATTATATACTGGATAGTTTAGCCCAACCCCATAGCTTGTGGCTGGATTGGAACCCATAATCTCCTGCCATTCGCTTTGGGTAACCTCGTATCTGCCAATCAGAAATGAAGACACGGTTACCTGGTGTATGGGAAGTTCGTTGCTGCTGCCCCCACCAAAAGTATTACCCATGGTAAAGGTTCCACCATTGACATACACGAATTCTTCAGGGATAGGTGGGATACTACCATCAAAGGCAAGCACCTTGAATTTGAAATTGCTGCAGGAAGTATTGGGGTATTCCGCCGCAGCATTCCAAGCGATGTGTTTGTTGTTGCCGGCGTAGATGTTTTGCCCCACATCTCCTGTAGTCAGATTGCAGGGGATGATAAACGAATAACCGTTATCGTTAGAGCCAATTAACATGATGGTCATCTGTCCACCCGTAGCATTGGTTAAATTGTAGGTTATATCCACATAGTGAGAGCCATCGGTTCGCTGAGTGGCAGAAACTGCGGTTACCACAGGAGCCGAAAAAAGCAATGCAGCAGAAAGCATCAGGATAGCTATTAGCATAATCTTGTTCATAAATCCTCCTTTTATTGTCCTATTGAGATTATTAGATAGAAGTTTTTGTTAGTTGTTGCCGTATTATCCAGCCAGTTTGTTGATGTGGTTTCGGCTACGAACTGCATCTGGTCTAAGGGTAAATTGGGAGAACTGCTGCGGTAGATTTTGTATGAGGTAGCGCCATAAGCAGGATTCCAGCTTAGCTTAATGCCGCTGGCTTGTTTGTCTATTTCCAGATTGGTAACGGAACGCAATACAGGACGGGACTGCATTTCATTGGAAAGCAGGCTTTCGTTGCCTGCTGCATCCAGGGCTGTGATGGCAATGTAATAATCCTGATTGTTGTTCAGCCCGGTAAGGGTATAAGCACCAAGATTGCCAAGCACCACAGGGCTATTAATGCCATTAACGCTGGCTGTGCCATTATAGGGAATTCCGCTGTTATCTGTGTCGTAATAGATTTTGTAGCCTATAACTCCCGGTTCATTTACCTGTTGCCAGGATAAACTGATAGCCCGATGCTCGGGTTGGCAAGAAATTAGCAACGGAGTAGCTGGCAACCCCGTGGCATAGAGTGGAATTTCCAAACTGCCACTGGCATAGCCTGTTACAGAGCTTATACTTGCAGTAATAGGCAAAGGAATGGAATCTGCCTGAACTGTAAAACAAAGTGACCCACCAAAAGCAGCTACCTGTTTTCCGGTTAGAGAGGGGTTTATATCGGTATCAACAATTTCACCCCTGTCCAGCAGAATGGTATATTCAGTTCCATTGGCTACCAAAGTGCCATCGTTATTGGTTAAACTACCTGTAGTAACATTGGTGGTGGAGCTGCCATCGGCTGCCAGACTATCCGGGCTTGCATCCAGATTTATGCTGCCTTGCGGCAAACTGGGAGCCAAAGTGTAGGTGGTAAAATAGGGGATATTGGCACGTACAAGGTTGGAATCCGGCACCGCGGTGGAAGGGACTAAATGCCAGTTTCCGGTTTCATCTTCCCAGTACATCTTTAGGGTGCTTTCGTTGATTCCGGCAAGTTCGCTATCCAGATATTTGATTGTTAGCGGAGGTGCTACGTTCCAGCCGGGGCTATTTGCTTCAAACCTATAAAAACCGCCAATACCATAGTGCATGCCTACGTTTGATTCGCGGATTTTTCGTAAATTGCGGTTGTATTTTTTCACCGCTACCCTCTGCGTGGCAGTTAATCTCGTTTCAGCCGGCTCATCCCCCCAATCCCAATAGCGGAATTGAACTGAATCAACTCCCGCAGGAATGGAATTTTCGATGAGCGTAATGTATGAACCATTGGGATTTAGTAATTCATCTGCTCTGTTTTTAAATGGCCACCAACGCAGAACACTCTGATACATCTCTGATGCAATAACACTGCAGAGTTCATTCCAGATGTTGCCTTGGGTCAGCTTATTCCACATTGTATTTATCACATTACTAAAAGCGATATTGTTCTGGGGTAGCGATGGCATTTCGGTTTGCAGATAGGGATAGCCTTTCACCCAGTAACCTTTGGAAACTTCATAGTCGCGGGAATTGGTGGCTTCAAATCCGGTACCCAGTTTAATAACCAGGGCAGGAAACACTGGAAGCGGAAACTCCATGTCCAAATCCAGATTAAATGCGGATTTATCTTCACAGCTATTGCCATAAGCCAATTGCACCGGCAAATCTCGATTCTGCTGTTCATATACTGTCCCCATAAAATTAGTGATGTCTTGACTAAAGGTTTCATTATTGGTAATCATATTCACTGCAGCAGAGCCGATATTTAGCAGTTGACTGGGTGTTTGAGTCACATTGAGCAGCATATTTCTCACTGCCATGCTGTTTAGTTCCACCCAACTTTTATATTCCTGCATTTGCCCCGGTAGATCGTATATTTTGAAGCTTGGCAAGGTAGAACCATATTTGCTGGATAGCTGAATGCTGTCCCAGGACGAGGGGCTGTCCCATTTACCAAGCATTTCATATTCGATACTACCGGAACTGGGGGTCATAGCGTTGTTCAATCTTTGCGGATAGAAATATTTGAAACCGATACTGGTGTTTGGAATTAGCTTTGGTCCTATGTTTAGGCTGGTTTTATACTCTCCCCCAATGTTAATCCTGGTCTGATAACTGTCATTGGGGAACATTTTCAAGCTTCCACCCAGGTGGGCTTTCAAACCTAAGCCAGGACCCATTTTTAACCGCAACGGAGAGCCTGCTAACAGGTTGGTAGATAAATCCAGATTGCCTTGTATATCCAAGCCTACCTCGTCAGATACCCGCGATATCCCCAGCCCATTATTAGCACTATTGGCAATAAGGGCTTGTACCACAAGTTCCAAAAACCTCGCACTTAACTGTACTACTTGGTTTGAGTTAGTGGCATAAAGTACAGTTGGCTCTGCAAACAGGTAAAAAGCCAGCAGAGCTTCCAGTCCCTCCATCTGGTCCAAATCAAAATTAACTTCGTATTCATAAGGAAAGCTGGCTTGCACGGAGGTGCTTGCTGTTCCAACATCAATTAAGCGGGGAGGTCCCAATTCAACTTCTGCTCCTACAAATACATCATCCCTTCTTTTTATCCGAAAGGCGGTGCAGGTGGGATTGGTTCCAAGCCCTTGTAAATCAAGCGAAATGGTAGCCCCTGATCCCCCTCCGGCAAAGCCTGTGACAGTTACAATTCCTCCTGTAACTCCACCTCCACCTTTGGCATATAAACGATATCCCCAATTTGCAGAGTAGGTGTAGGGGATTATTTTGCATACAATACTCAGTTGGTTCTCTGGAGCAATTGTCACGCCGTTGGCTGTCATGATAGTAATTGTTTCGATGCTATTGGGAGTTCCGTTGCCAATTATATCTGCCGGAATCGGGACAGCAAATACCGCTAAATTTTGCATATGTAGAATACTGCTCAAAAATTGATAAGGTAACAAGCTGGTTTCGCAGGCGATAATGTTTCCTTGGCCATCTTCTGCTGTTAGATTCATACCTGTAGCTGGCAACCACACCCCGTTTATCATGCCTTCCACAGCAAACCATGCATATCCATAACCGCCTTCAGGAATTTCCAATATACTGGGATTTGGTGCTTGTGAGACAGGTACAATTCGATAGGAAGAGTACATTTCCTGCTCGGTGTTCAGCTCAATCGGGCCTGAGATCCCATAGCCGTATTGCCCGATTAGTGTGTTTATTGCAATAGTGTTTGAAATTCCTGTATCATAACCATTACCGCCCCCCCCGGTGTTAATATAGAGCATGTTTGAAATTCCTGTATCATAACCATTACTGCCTCCTCCGGTGTAAAGATAGAG
>JAQVMI010000088.1:4509-7213 GCA_028703735.1 Candidatus Cloacimonadota bacterium
CAGAAAATGGCTAAGCCTACCTCAATCTTGAAAATGATAATCAAGCCATGACTAAAATGATTTAACTTCAAAATTAGTCAATCTATTTTTTTCGCATTCTGTCACATACTTATAAACATTCCGATGGTGCAAGTTATATTTTGCAAAAGATAATCCTTGACGGAATTCAGAGGTTTGAAAACAATAGATTCGTAGTTGCAAGGTATTGGCTACTCTATAGTATGATTAAAACTAACTATCATATCTTGTCAACGGATACAAATAAGAACGTGATTTCCCCAAGGGGGGTTGTCTGATAAAATCCACAATCCTGAACATTACTTTAGACAGGGTGTTTTGTGGATATCCCTTTCATAATCCTGTCCTAAGAGCTATAAGGAGATTCTCATGAATGATATTTCAAAGCTACTTTCCCAAATAGATGGTGGAATTGTATTGGATGCCGCTACGGGAAAGGGAGAATTTATCAGCGTCCTAAAAACACACCTAAAATCCTATATTCAGATTATTGGTGTGGATAATGCAGAACGAAATGTGGATTATGCGCAGAAGGTATTTCCGGAAAACGACATTGAAATCTATAAAATGAACTTAGAGGATTTGCAATTTGAAGTAGAGTATTTTGATCTGGTGTGTATTTCTAATTCCTTGCACCATCTGGAGAAAAGAGATAATGCAGTTTTGGAGATGTTAAGGGTGTTAAAACCAGGCGGAACAATTTTGATTACAGAAATGTATTGCGATGGTATCCAAACTCCAGCTCAACAAACCCATATCAAAATGCACCATTGGCTATCCGGAGTTGATAGGCTTTTGGGTGTTTATCATCAGGAAACATATAAGAAGGAAGAGCTTGTTTCGTTTGCAAAGACATTGGGCTTAAAAGAAACTAACATTGTGGATTTCTACACCCCTGTGGATAATCCCATAAAAAATTGTGAAAGCCTTGTTCGGAATTGTAAGGACACCCTTAAAAAACTGGAAAGCATTGCTAATAGCGAAGATTTGATAAAAGAAGGAAAGGAAATGCTTGTGAGGCTATCCGAAATAGGTTGTGCCAGTGCAAGCAGAGTATTGATTACCGGACACAAACCCAAGAATAAATAATAAGACAATTAAAGGAGATATACCATGCTTATAGAAGACGATCTGTTTAGCTTAAACCAGTTACAATTAAATCGCATTGCAAAAAAGATAGGGATACCCGGATATACTCAATTAAAAGGCAATGAACTGATATTTAAGATGTTAGAATTCCAGGCAGCCCAAGAAGGATTAGCCTTTGTTACAGGATGTTTGGAGATAATGGACGATGGTTTTGGCTTTCTTCGCTTTCCCCAAAATAACTATAACCCCGGAAGAGATGATGTGTATGTTTCTTTAACCCAAATTCGCCGTTTCGGGCTAAAAACCGGACACATGATAAGCGGTCCTGTGCGTTCCCCTAAAGAAGGAGAAAAATACTATGCCCTGCTAAGAGTGGAATCTGTAAACTATATGGCACCCACCTCGTTGCAGGATTTACGCTTGTTTGATCAGCTAACCCCCTATTATCCCACCGAACGCTTGAATCTGGAATTCGATAAATCCAATTACAGCACCAGAATAATAAACCTCTTCACCCCAATAGGCAAGGGACAAAGAGGATTGATAGTAGCTGCACCCCGCACCGGAAAAACAACTCTGTTACAAGATACAGCCAATGCAGTTTTAAGCAATCACCCGGAAGTGTATTTAATTGTTCTGCTTGTGGATGAACGTCCGGAAGAAGTTACCGAAATGAAAAAAATATTGAAACCTGGTAATAGAGAAGTTATTAGCTCTACCTTCGATGAATCCCCCAAAAACCACTCTGCTGTGGCAGAAATTGTTTTGGAAAAAGCAAAACGAATGGTGGAATTAGGTCAGGATGTAGTTATTGTATTAGATAGTATTACAAGATTAGCTCGTGCTTATAATAACGTAACCCCGTCCAGCGGCAAAGTTCTTAGCGGTGGTGTTGACGCCAATGGTTTAATTAAACCCAAAAAGTTCTTTGGTTCGGCTCGTAATACGGAAGAAGCAGGAAGCCTTACCATAATCGCTACAGCTTTGATAGACACCGGTAGTAAAATGGATCAGGTTATCTTCGAGGAATTTAAGGGAACCGGTAATATGGAATTGGTGCTGGATAGATCTATCAGCGATTCCAGATTGTATCCTGCTATAGATTTGGTACGCAGCGGAACCAGACGTGAAGAGCTTTTGCTTACCAAAAACGAACTGCAACGTATGTATGTGCTGCGTAAATATCTTAAGACTATCAGCCCTGTTCAGGGCATCGAAATGCTTCGTAAGAAAATGCAAGCAAATGAGACTAATTACGATTTACTGAACTCTATGAGTAACTAATGTCCATAAAAAGTTCCGGTCTTATCCCACGACTTTATCTTACCCTGCTGCTTTTGCTGTGTACCTTGCCAGCGTTCTCCATTCTCCGCAAGGAATTTGATGAGCTGGAAAAGCTATATAACAGAGGAAAGTTAAACGAAATTGCCGATGAACTAAACACCCTGAAACCCAATAATGATGATGAACGTGCTTGCATAAACTATTACACTGCCAAGCTGATGATAAAAAGCTCCGATGCTTTTTTGGCTTATGAAGCTATACTGGCAAAGTTTCCCAAAACAAAATATGCCCAGTACAGTTTACTGGAACTTGG
>JAQVMI010000089.1 GCA_028703735.1 Candidatus Cloacimonadota bacterium
AGAGCCATAACTTCATCACCCACAAATTTATCCAGGATGCCCTGATTATTGATGATAATCTTTACCATCTCTGTAAGATACTCTCTTAATATCTCCACAGTCTCTGCCGGAGTGTGCGATTCGGAATATGTGGTAAAGGAGCGAATATCGGAAAATAACACGGATACTTCCTGTAGTGAACCCCCATATTTTAGATTCTGGGGATCAGATAACAGCTTAGCAACAAGTTCGGGTGCCATATATTGTTGGAAGGCACTGCGGATAAAACGCTTCTCTTTTAAGGTTTGTAAATAGTGAATAAGGATGCTTGCCACAAATATAAGAATTATAAGAATAATGACTTGAACAATGTGGATTACTATGTTTCCATACACGAAGCTAAGATAAGATGCTGTAAACACCGCAAATATGGCAAATATGGCAGCAAAGGCTGATATTTGAGGTTTTTTTGCTTTGAACAGATACCATAAGCATAGGGCAAGCAAGAACTCTATGAGAAAATTGAGAAATGGATTTAGCATAGTTAGATAGTTACCATTCTTCACCATTTCCAGAAAGTTTGCATGAATCTCTACTCCAGATGTCCAATCACCTCCATAGGGTGTGGGAAATTTATCATGCAGCTCATCCACCGTGGCACCAATAAGAGCAATTTTATCCTTTAACACACCAGAATTCAGGATATTGTAGTATTCATTCAGTTCCTCGCCAAAATAACCAGGCATAGCAGTGGTGGAATCGTCCAGAATGCTGGAGTAAGATACCTTGCGAAAGGTGCCCTCGGGTCCATAGAAGTTTATAAGTGCGCTGTTATGTTCGATAATTGGTATCTGCTGAGAGTTTATTTTTAGCTTTTGTGGATGGTTTAGATTTATGCTTGCTTTATCAGATTGCCCATCTTGTAATTGTGCCAGAGAAATAATCCCCAGGCTATATATGGGGTTATTGTCAAAAAGCTCGAACAAGGTATATTTGCGGATAAAGCCATCACTATCTGCATTCATGTTTACAATACCCCAGGGAAGCTCGTGCTGCATAATAGAGCTTATGGGTTGTAGCATCTGGCTTGGCTCACCTAATTTGGTAGCATTAATCACCTTCCCTGCAAATATAACTCTATTGGATGCAAGGGCAGATTCTCCCAATATTCGATCGTTCTCAGGATCAGAGTTTTCGGTGAATTCCACATCAAATACTATTTGTTTTACTCCAGCCCGGGTTAGGTTGTATATTAACTTTGCGTGATAGTTTCGGGGGAAGGGCCAGGTTTCGTTCAAAGCATTAAAGGTCTCATCATCAATACTTACAATTATCAAGCTATCAGATACAGGCTGAACACCCCTGAAGCGGAACATGGCATCACTTGCTTTATACTCTAATGAATGGAAGAATGGGAACAGAAAGACGATTTTTACCAGCACTAACAATGCCAGAACAGAGATGATTGGTTTAACGAACTTCATAATACCTCGGGATGTGTGAGTGGTATGTTAAACTCCAAGCTACGTTTTTTGTAAGGCTTGTAAACTATTACAAAACCTGTTACATTAAACGTAGCCTGGTTTCTATATTAGTTATGCTAAAACGCTTGCGACAACAACAAACGCCAGGTAAAAGCACCGTATTCGCTATGACTGTCACTTTTTACCCCGTGGATTTGAAATCCAAAATCCGTGCTAACTGTCATGTTCTTTATTGGATATGCTTCGCTAACTGTCATGTTCTTTATTGGATATGCCTCTGCTCCGAAAGTAAGATAACCATAGTATTGCTTACCTTGGTAGCCACTAAGATTTAGCCAGCGATAGTTAGCATAGGGTTTAATTAGTTTATCCCAAAAATAGTTTGCACCCAGCAGCATACTTTGGTTGCGGTTCTTAGCATCAATTACCTGCTGTTTTTGACCGTTAAAAGCAAGTGAAAGCTGGGTAGATAAAGGAATATCGATAAATTTGCTAAACAGAGACACTGTTAAGCCACTATTTTCGTTATCGGTTTGAATCACGCTGCTGGTTTTCATCTTGTCTGCCCCGCTGCGATAGCTTATATCCACTTGTGTGGGTGCATAGGGCAATTGTTTAACGTTGTAACCCATTCCAATATTAAAGCTGTTGAAATTGCGTGTATAGCTCTCGAAATCCGATGGATTAACATTGATATCAGGGTTATTCTTGTTCTTCCCAATGTTGTTGTAGTAAGCCATTCATAGATAGGGAAGCTTATTGGGACGAATGATGGATTGGAAATGCCAAGAGGTATATTTATTCGTCTCGCTTTTATGATTCATCAAGTTATCAGCGGTGTGGGTTAAACCTCCGGATAAAACAAAGTATCTGGAAATATTTAGCTGATCGGTGAACACCACTGATCTGCTGTCATTAAGCTGATAAGAAGCTCCCAATGCATTAAAGGCAGAACCTGTTTGACTGTATTGGACATTTACAAAGTTATTCCAGAAGAAAGTGCGTAAATATACTAACCAAGCTACATTAGCCTTACCAGGAATCAATGGTTCCATGTTTTTGTTCAGCACAAATAAACTGCTGAAATCCTCTGGATTTACAAACACACTATTACCTGTGTATGATTCAAGCGTTTCCCTGTCTATGGCACCGGGAATCGTGTTCTTATTCAGCAATGAAGCCGCAACTTCTGCCCCCAGAATAACATTTTGATCTGTCATGTTTATCCGGATGTCTGTACTGGCAACTGCATTGTCTCTGGCAGGAGTGGTGTAAATTGTATCCCTTTCTGTAAACATATAGTAAAGGCTATCCAAAGAGCTTACGATATCGCGGTGACGTGTTAGGTTCACACCCAGCATCGTTTCTTGGGAATTTCCAAGCTGCATACGCATACCAATAGCTTCCTGCTTAAATGTTCCGGATTTCTGAATTCCACTGGCATCGCTTACATCTAATTCACTGGTAGTTTTTCGCACACTTTGTCCATGAGCCCAAGTTAGTGAAACGTACTTGTTAAAGGTGCGTGCATACAATCCGCGAATATTTTTGTTATTCATGGTAAGCTGGCTTAGGGTAGGGCTGTAATCACCCGCAAAAACCTCAAGATGGGGGATTTTAACCCCAAAGGTATAACGGTTAACAGGCTGCTGATTAGATTTCTCCAGGGAAGAAATATACAGATTAGTTTGGAAGTCTGCCATTCCATAGGAACCATATAAATCTGTCCAAGTAGCTGCATCGCTATTGGTAACGCCCGGAGCATTAGCTTTTTTGCTATATCCATAAACGTTGGATGCAAAGTTTACCGTTCCATTATACTCAATTGGGGCTGCTCTTTTTAGGGAAGAAGGTAATACCTCTGTAGTCCATATATCCGAATGAATGCTTTTTGTCCCAAGCTGGCACTTTACGAAAGCCTTTTTAGTTCCGGGTAAAGGCTTGGTATCTTTGAATAAAATCAAAGGGGACTTAATTTCTGCCTCTACTTTTCTGCCATTAACCCATACTTCAATACTGGTTAAATCTATATCGTCTTTTATTGAAAAAAATGAAACAGCCAAGAGATATCCTTCTTCGGCAGATATGCTTGGTTCATCGTTCAGCCTAATAAAACCAGGAGACATTTCACCCTCTAAGGGTGCTGGAACAAGCTGGAATTTTGGAGTGATTCCATCCAAAGCGGGGAAGTTTTCCAGCTTACCTGTAATGGTAGTCACCTCAAAATAGTACTCGATTGGCTCTGTGGTGATAATCCTGGAGGGTAACGTAAGCCTATAAAAAGCAGCTCCCTTACTCTCTGGTTTCATAGTTTCGGCTAACCATATTTCGCTGCCAAGAACGCGAAAATATAGCTTCACTTGGGTGGTTTCTTCCAAACCTTGTTGAATCTCAGCGGTTAGTTCTACTGGTTTTCCATACATGTATGTTTGGGGTGGAACATGTTGCAGAGCTACCGAAAATCCCAGAACGAACCAGAGGCTAAGCGACAATAGAATAATTATCTTTTTCATTTCTCACCTCTTAGTAAGTTATCTCTATATATCTACTGCGACCGGAAGAATCTATCACAGGAATACGCATGGTTTTATCTTCCTTGCCGCGTAATGCATCCTGCTCTTCTTTTTCCAGAATCGCCAGGTCTTCCGGGGTGCTTTCACGGATAGTGAAGCGTCCATCCGCTTCAACTACTGCTGTGGAACCTTTGGAAACGGATTGTAACTCAGAATTATTAAAAATATCTAAGGTTACTTCCCCCTCGGATACAATGAACATCGATTGCTTGGCAGAGGTAATCTTGGTTAAGAATCCTGTTCCCTTTACTGAAGCAACGGTGCTGGGGGTTTGCACTGTGTATGATCCGCTTTTCTGTGTTACGGAAGAGAACACACTACCTTTGGTTAACACAATCTTTTTGGACATTGTTTTACCGCTACTTGCTGCGTTTATTTTCACTACAGAATTTGCGAATACCTTAACTGTGGAAGATCCATCCACGTATTTATATGCAGCGAATGATTCACCACCTGTGCGGATTTCATCGCTATTCTGCAATAACTCTCCGGTTTTGAACCTAAGTATCTTAGTTCCCCTGGTAAATTCCACCTTTCCCTTGTTTGCCGTAAGTAGGGCAACATTATCTCCAGCAACAAGGTTTGCCAGGCACATACAGAATAACAGGCTAATTAATGCTATGCGTTTCATAATACCCTCCTTTAGTCCTTTAACAGGACTTTAATATCCTGTCCGATTAAGCTATCGATTAGTTTCAAAGCTTCGTTGCCACTGTAGGTTATGCCATCTATTACAACTACTCCAACAGGAACATAGCCTTCCACCTGGATGTTCCGCAGATCGTTGTTTTGAAGATTATTCAATCTTGCCTGAAATTCTGCCACACTACTGCCATCTTCTGGCTCGTTGGCATAGCGAAACACGAACCAATTACTTTTTAAAGCAAAGGTAGAAGTAGTTGTGGAATTTGGATTGGAGTATTCATTTGTTAATGGAGTGCTAACCTGCCATGCGTAATAATTGCCCGGGATAAAGGGTAAAAAATCTGCAAAACCGCTGAAGCAATCGGGCTTTTGAAAAAACAGGCTTCCGGTATTGGCAATGTTTCCGGATTGGGGAGGAAATGTGGGGGGATATTCCCTTATGGTTAGAGTTTGAGGGTTGAAGCCTGTGAATACCGAATTCCACAAAAAACTAAGGGGAGCATTGCTTAGAATAGGTGGATTCTGTCCAATGGGTTCACCCGGTGAAAGTAGATTAATTACACCCGCATTCCGGATCATTATAGTGAATGCCTGATAATCTGTTCCGGGTTCTTGCCAGGGATCATCAGGGACAGGGGATTGGCGAACCCACACTCTTAGCTGTAAATCTCCATCCGGAAAGAATCCTGCTAAAACAGCAGATTTCAGCGTGGAATTGCTGTTTATTGCACTATCTACAGATAACTCTGGTTCTTCGGGTTTCTTCTGAAAATACACATTATCAATATTGGTTATCAAATCACGGTTTCCTAAGTGAAACTGAGCTCCAGGCAGTAGTTGTACCCCTGGTTTGGTTTGGTAGTTTGCCTCTACCAGTTTTCTGTCATTCCAATAAACACCCATTTTAAGATCCAAAGCATAGGATTCTAAGGTGCTCTGATTGGTTATGGTTAACTGTGTTAAATCTGGCTGACTCCAGGGTTCCACTGGATCAAAACTGGCAGTATTCAGATTGTTAACCTCCACACTTGTGGGAGTAAAATTCCAGGAGAGATTCTCCGCCCCAACAAACATTGGGATCAATAATGTTAACATAATTAATGCGATATAGCGTATCATTTTTCACCTCCCTGCTCTTGCAGGCTAATATCAATTATTTTTTGCAGCAGATCACCAAAAGTAATTCCTGCTGCCTTGGCTGCCATTGGGGTTAGGCTTAAAGATGTCATCCCAGGCAGTGTATTTACTTCCAGAAAATAGGGGATACCATTATAATATCTAAAATCAATTCTTGCATAACCTGATAATGAAACTGCTTTCCAGATTCGGGTGGCATAAAGCTGGATCACTAAAGCTTTTGCATCTTCCAATTCTGCTGGAGAAATATAGATGGAATTACCTTTGGAGTACTTATTGTTGTAATCATACCATCCGGATTTTGGAACGATTTCCACCACAGGTAACGCAACTCCATCCAATACTGTTACAGTAAGTTCGCGTCCGGGGATATATTCTTCCAGCAACACAGTGTTTGAATATTGAAAAGCATGCAATACCGCCGGCTTTAGTTCCTGCAGACTATCCACTTTGCTTATTCCTACCGAAGAACCGGCATCATTGGGTTTTACGATAATTGGTAAACCCAACTGGGTAGCAAAGGAGGAGTAATCCAAAGTGTCTTGGTAATCATTCAGCAGGTTTTCCCGCATGATTATGTGTTTGGGAACCGGAATGCCTTCGGATGCTACGATTAACTTGGTTATATATTTATCCATGGTTATACAGCAAGCTTTGAACCCCGAACCGGTGCTAACGAATCCAGCAAGATTGAGTGCTGCTTGTAACTCGCCATTTTCGCCACTGCCACCATGTAATCCATTAAAAACTAAGCTGGGTTGTTCACTGTGCAGGGAATCAATTAACTGGGTAACCGAACTATAAGAGGAGGGATCAAGCTCTGTTACATCCCACCCTTTTGCCCTAAGCTCCTTGGCAATTTCTGCACCGCTAACCAGCGAAACATCACGCTCGGGCGAGGTGCCACCTTTTAAAACAACAATTTTCTTCATTTTACCTCTGTCTTGAATTCTGGGTTATATAATATATATGAAGCATAACTTATTTTTCGCTTTGGGCTGGTGAAATATTCAGGTACGTATCTGGTAAAAAACCTTTAGGGTTAAGCCCAATGCCGCCTTGAATCTGGCTATCTCTGGTATGTTTGCTCCACAAAAATCTAATTCACTTGCTTTCCCAGCCATGTTTTCACATAGTTTAACAGTGTGCAAACTGCTTGCTCCATTTCTTAGAGCTTCGGGATCTGTGGCACGAAATACTGTATAGGCAATATCATTGCTATTCTGTAACAACAGGTTAGAGCTGACTATGCGATCATCCCGATACAAGTTATATTGATGCAGCAAACCAAGGCTGTGTAGCTTTATCAGGAATGATTCCAGCTTTTCGTAAGTATACCCAAAGTGTCTGTCTTTTCTTTCACTCATTTCTTTGAACATCTGCATAAAATCTGAAATCCTGAATTCTTCCGCAAAACG
>JAQVMI010000090.1 GCA_028703735.1 Candidatus Cloacimonadota bacterium
CAATCCAGCTTTAACTTTCCACCTTTCACAAAATTGTGGGTTAAAAGAAATTGAACCAGAAAATCGATAAAGCTTCGTACGAGATTGATTTCTCTATGCCACATATTGTACACAGCATTATGGAGATGGTAACTATATGCTTTATCTGCTTTAATGCTTCTCCCTTTTAACTCAAAAAAGACCAGAGAGCACTTGCAGTAATCGTTCTTCGGGGATAAATGTACAGAAAGCTACAAAAATTCAGTTGCAACACAGGTGGGTCTTTTTTGAGTCAAAATATAAACACACTCGCTTCAATTGAGGAATCAATAAGGAATCAATACGGATGAAGTCCTTAATGATTCCTTATTTATACCGTAATTCAAGCAAGGCTAATCCCTGGGTTGAACAAATTGCACAGCTTCGGCGGGTAGTTTTCCCATTAGCCCATTTGGTAAAATAACTATGTATAAGCCATTTTCTTCTTTCAAAACCCTAAGGATAAGTCCTGCATGAATCTCTGCCAATGGCTTGGTAGAATTGTCGTTTTGAGGCATAAGTTGTGCAGAGGGAACCATCAGCACAGCCTTCTGGTTATGGTTTTGTGCATGAGCTTTATAGGCTAACATGATGAATCCCAGCAAACAAAGCAAGGTTACGAAGCCGGTTACAATTAAGGGAAGTGCAATCTCTTTCTGAGGATCGTAAAACATCAGCCACAAAAAAGCCAGGGCAGAAAGTGCTAATAAAACCAAGCACAACAAGGCTAATCTATTTAAACTTAGATAGTTCCAAAATTGAATTAACACCCGAACCAAAAAAAGGTGTTCGGGATACATTTCGCTATCGGGGCTCATTCTTATGGCTAAATCCAGATTTGTTCTTGCCTGTTTATGTGCCGAATTCAACCTTAAAGCACGCAAGTATTGTAGTGTGGCTTGCCCGGGATTCCCCTCTGTGAAAGCCTGAACTCCCATGTTGTAATAGATATCTGGATTGTTTATAGTAGGTTGAGGGGCATCTGTTACGGTTTGTGCCATACCATAAACAGCAGCTATCAGCAGGATAACATACAGGATTCCATGCTTTATCCGGATCATATTATTATCCCTCTTTTAGGACAGCAATGAGCCCTAAAATGTTGTAAATGTGAGACACAAGGGAAAAGAATATACGTAATCATAGCCATCTCTTCAGTTTATTATCCCCTGTTTGGCTAAACTCCGCAACAATACTCTTTAGTAAAATCAGATCATCCTGTAGATTCCCTGCCCTTTCATTTTCCGGTGCATAACGCACAGCAAGCGAATTTGCCAAAAACTTTTGCAGGTTTTTCACCAATTCTACGGGAATTTGTTTCTGGGAAAGGGCATCTAATTTTTCCTGGGTGGAAAGCCTGTTAGATAGCTGATATTTGGAGGATAGATAGTTGATAAGGGCTTTCTCTGCCAAGGGATAGAAATCTCCGGAATTGTTACCGGCTGCTGTTATGGCAGGTTTTAGATACTTGCCCAAAATCTTTTCGGCTTGCTTCTCGGCGTATTTTTCCGGATCACGCAGTTTAAGCTTTTTATCCAAAGCAATTCCAGTAAATACAGCCGTTACAGCCAATATCAAAATTATACTAATCCAATACCAAACCTGGGCTGTGTAAGCATGATAAACTGGATATTCTTTGCGATTAATCCTGGGCAGCATTGCCCCTGGCTGCCTGGGTTCCCATAAACGGTTCAGATAGCTAAGTACATGAGCAGATTTTACTAAGACCTTCTGCTTGGGAACAGTGAAGGTTTTGTAGCTACCCAAATCGTTCGCAAACCAAACAAAACTAAGCGCAGGAAGTTCCAGCTCTCCCTTATTCTGGGGTATCAAGGTGTAATAATAGGTTCTATTGCCATCCATACCAGCATTCAGATTATCCATTACTACACCGCTGGAAATCTGAAAACCTTTTCCTTCTGCAAAACTTGGGGCTGAAAACTGGTTAAAATTACCCCTACCCTGAATTTTTAGGGTAAAGGTTAAAGCCTCGCCTAATGACACCTCTTTATCAGAAATGCTATAGCTGACAGAGAAATTTCCCACAGCCCCACTAAAACCATCAGGAACATTATCCTTGGGAAGAGGACGAACAATAATCCTGCCTCCACTGCTTTGCAGGTTCTTGTTCAGATAGCCAATATTGTATAAACGCGCCACTCCACTTAGTTGAGGAGCAATTAACTCTCCCTCAGAATTGGGCATGATGGATAGTTTCTTTATCAAAGCACGTTTGTAAATTTTTCCATCCAACCGAACATCCTCGTAATTTAGCATAGTTGGTTGCTCGAAGGTGGCTTTACCATAACCGCTAAAATCTTTTTCTTCCTCCAGATTGAAGGAGCGAACCATCTCATCTGTGTATAGGTAATATGATACTACTGCCGGGAAACCCCTATACACATATTGAGTTTCCGGCAATGCCAATAGTCTGGTATTACCAGTGCTTCTTCCACGGTAAGCTTCGGATTCCGAATCGAATAATCCAAATGGATCACGCGGGAAAGCGGGTGAATTGCTTGGAGTAGAATTTGGGTTTGCAGCTTTTACCACTTCTATCTGTATTGGTTTGGTGCTGTAATTCTGGTTGTTTACCCTAACGCTAAATGCAGGAATAATCGTGCTGCCTGTTGTATTGGCAACGTAGGTAAATTTGTAAGTTTGAGCATAATCCGTGATCATCTTTAAACCACTCATCACAACAGAGCTGGAAGACCCACTTGTCATATTTCTGAAGCTAAATAGCTTTACCACAGGTGCTTGAGGTTCAGAAACATTCAGCCTGTTGGAATCCGTGATTCTAAGGGTAAGCTCCAAAAAGTCGTTTGTGGATAGCTTGTATTTGTTAACTGATACATCCACCTTAACGCAGAACAAGGCAAGGGGAAGCAAGAATAGCAGGATTAGCATCCTTTTCATCTTCACCACCAGTTTTTTGTCTTCCCTGCGGATTCACTCTGCTGTTGTTTTCGATCGCTGCTTTCCTTGTTATCCAAACCACCCAGGATATTGCGAATCTCTTCCTGCTTTTCCTTATCCGGCTCATTCTTGGGTTTGGGTGACGGAGGTGGATTCTCTTTCATTCTTCTAAGAGCCAGTTCAAAATTCGCCTTTGCATCAGGATCGTTAGGATTAAGCAATACAGACTCTCGATAATGCTTTATCGCTTGTTTATAATCGCCCATTCTGTAGGCTGCGTTTCCACTATCGAAATTTGCCTTGTCTTTATTCCTGCCTTTGTGCAAAGCAGGTTCATTAGCCTTTGCAGCATCGGAATATTTTTCTTGTTTATACAGGCTTTTTGCCAGATTTGCAGATGCTACGGGATCTTCTCCCCTGGAATTACCCTTGAATATTTTGCCTGCTTGAGAGTACCGCTTCTGCCCAAACAACATCTCTGCGAAGCTTTGTGAAAACACCTTGGGTCTGAGGATTGATTCAGCTAAAAGGAAGATTAATATCCCAATCAGGATAAGGACTATTATCAGGTTTTTAGTTAGTTTCAGCTTCACTGTTCTTCCCCACTTTTGGGTGATTGATGATTAGGTTTAGTAATGCTTCCTTTCTTGCGCCGCACATCAATAAAGCTTTCCAGGATAAGAAAGATAATCGCAAATAGTGCAAAAAGGTAATATTGCTCCTTAAGCGCACTGATGTTTTTGCTATTTGTTCGGCTGGTTTCGGTATCGTAAATCCTCTTTAAGATAAGCAATACCTCATCTCCTCCCGGGGTAACGCGATAATAATCACCACCGGAAATTCGTGAAATATCCTGTAATGATTTTTCGTCCAATTTGCTTACAACTTCCTGCCCGGTAAGAGGATTCTTGATAATGGAACCCTCCGGACTTCCCACTCCCATAGTGTGAATGCGGATACCCTTGTTTCTTAATTCCTTTGCCCGGGCTACAAAATCTCCCTCCAGATCTTCTCCATCGGAAATCAGGATTAAAGAATTTGCTTGTGAAGCTGCCTTGAAGGCATCAGAAGCAAGCTCCAAAGCTGCTCCAATATTTGTTCCCGGAATAGTGACGGTACCACTATTTAAACTTCCCAAAACAACCTTTACAGCCTCGTAATCGTCTGTTAAGGGACACTCCAGACTTGCCACACCTGCAAAAGCGATGATGCCTATCCTATCTGTTTTTACCTGCCCCAGGAAACCATTAATCTGTAGTAATGCCCTTATCAGCCTGCTTGGCATCATATCTGTAGCATCCATGCTTTTGGATACATCTATGGCAAAAACAAGATCTATGCCGGTGCTTTCCAGTTTCTTTGGTTCATAATCCCATTGAGGACGCACCAATGCCACAATTATCCAAGCAAGAGCAATAACCATTAGGAAAAGCTTGAATCCTGTCCAAAAGGCAGATTTATCCTGAAAATAGTGAGGCTTAAATTTCAGCTCTGCATATTTAAGGAACCGTTTCTCCACCCTTCTGCTTCTACGCAGAATAAACCAAAATAGCACAATGCAGATAATAAGTAACAAAAAGAGATAGGGGTTTGCCAGATTCATCTTATTAATCCGGAAGAATTGGGATAATTATGGTTTTTAAAACAAGTTCCAGAAGCAGAAAGATAAAACCAAGCCACAAAAATGGTAAAAACCGTTCACTATAGTTGTAGTTAAAAACAGCCTTGAAGGTAGTTTTTTCCAGTTGGTCTATCTTGTTCATAATATCGCTAAGGCTTTGTGAATCTGTAGCAAGAGCTGCTTTTTCGGTTCCGGTAATTGCGGCAATTTTATCTAAAGTGGGCATATCCAATTCTATGTATGTGTTCATGTAACGGGTTCCAAACACAGGATCCTGAACAGGAAAGGGAACCATTCCCTGGCTGCCAACCCCTATGGGATAAACCTTTATGCCCAGTTCTTTAGCCATGTTTGCAGCAGTAAGAGGATCAATTTCACCTGTATTGTTCACCCCATCAGTTATTAATATTACTATCCTGCTTTTGGCAGTGCTGTCTTTCAGGCGTGCCACTGCTTTTGCCAAACCCAGCCCTATTGCCGTTCCGGAAGCTTTTTCATTAACCGATAAAAGCTGCAAGCTGTTCTGCATGGCTGTGTGATCGAAGGTTAAAGGGATTTGGGTAAGCGCATACTCCGAAAAAGCTACCAGGGCAAAGCGATCGTTAGCTCTTCGGGAAACAAAATCCTTGGCAACCGTTACGGCTGCACCCAAACGATTTGTAGGGGCAAAATCCATAGCTAACATGGAACCACTAATATCAACTGCTACTACAATATCCACACCTTTGCGGGTAAGATCGCGAGTTTGAACTCCCCATCGTGGTTGTGCAATTGCAATCACCAGCATCAGCAAGGTGATACTTCGTAATATGGGGAAAAGATATTTGTACTTAAATTGCCCTTTGGCAAGATGTTGAAGCAGCAAAACCCTGGAATGAGGAAAAAACAACTGATTTTTGCTGCCTCGCTTTAGCTCCCACCACAGATAAAAAGGGATTAGCAAAAGCAATAGCAAGAACCAGGGATGCTCAAAGATTAGCACTACGATACCCCATTAGATGCATCTCTGAAACTTAGGAAGTAGTTCATTAACCAGTTACCTCGTTCAGCAATCTCATTTAAAGCAGGCTGTGCCTTAGCAAATTTAACCATATCACAATAAACCAAGAAGCTTAGCACCTCATCTTGCAGGTAAATTCTGTGAATTCCCATGTATTGAGCTATTTCAGAAACAGTCATCTCCAAGGCAGCAAAACGATACCTGGATTCCAGGAACCTACGAAGAATCTCTGAAAGGCGAAAATGATGCCTGAGAATATCACCCTTATCCACCAGGTTTTCCTTTAGCAGATTTTCTAATTCTGCTACCGCAATTTGCCAGGCAGGAATAGGTTTTTCTATGATCTGTGGGGTTGTAGCCACTTTTTGAGCTTGCTTTTGCATTTTTTTTCTCTTTCGCCACATAATTACTATGTAAGTAAGCAGTCCCAAAGCTATAAGTATCAGCAAAACATACACTAAGAAATGCAACTGAAAGGGATACCGCTCCAGAGGTTTTATATCCCTTAGCAAAGTATCACCTTCTGCAAGGGTGGAAAGAACATATACTCTGAATGCATCAGTGCTGTCTATAGTTTCGGTTTTTTTTGATGATAGCACAGGAAGCTTGGGGAAAGACAAGGCACCCGTTCTTAAAGGAGCTAATTTAAGCTCCCAGCTATTAGGTTTGCCGGATAATTGCTGATTTCTGATAACTGCAAAGCTTTCCAAAGTATCAGGGATGGGAATAGATTCAATGGTGTAATCCGCATGGATAATGAACGAAAAAGGTGATCCAATGTATAAACTGTCCGCTCCCACTAATTCTTGATTTATATTGCCACACAATGCCAGCGGTAGCAATAAGATAGCGAGTATAGCGAGTTTAGCAGCGGCCAATGGTAACCTAAGCTTCATTTTCTTATTCGCCTTTTTATCCTTAGAGCAAAGAATTTGCGCAAGGCTTGCAGAAAGGGTTCGTTGGTTTTTATCAATAAATAGTCGCATTTACAATGTTTGAAAAACCCCGTAAGCTCTGCCTGTTGTTTTTCCACCATAGCCTTGTAAGCTTTCCGCAAGTTTGGATCAGAACTATTTACCCATGCCTCTTTCCCTGTTTCGGGTTCCTTTAGCTTGATTATCCCTGCCTCAGGAAGCTCAAGCTCGCTGTTATCCAACACCTGTATGGCTATGGTATCGTGTTTTTGGCTTAGTATTTTCAAGGCAGGTTCATAGCCGCTATCCAGCCAATCGGAGACTATAAACAGAATACAACGTTTTTTTAGCATCCTAATTGCGTATTCACAAGCTGCGCTTAGTGAGGTTTTTTTGCTTTTTGGCTGTAAATAAAGCACTTCCCGCAATATAGCCAAAGCATTGTTTCTACCCTTGCGAGGTGGTAAATATAGCTCTGGAACATCGGAAAACATAATAAGCCCTACCAGATCATGATTTGCCACAGCCGAAAACGATAATCCTGCCACTATCTCGGCAATACGCTCACGTTTGAACATGTTTATGGTACCCAGGTTTTGTGAAGCACTGATATCAACCATAAAAACCACCCGCAATTCTCTGGTTTCACGAAACTTCTTTATAAAAAGCTGTCCCATGCGTGCAGACACGTTCCAATCTATATCCCGATGATTATCTCCGGGTTGGTATTCGCGAACTTCGGAAAACTCCAACCCCTGCCCG
>JAQVMI010000091.1 GCA_028703735.1 Candidatus Cloacimonadota bacterium
CCTTATCCTTAAAAGCTTTACAAGATGATCCCTGGGATAAAATTGACGAACTTATTCAACTGGAAACTGGTTTCCAGGGTGTGGTGGAAAGCTCCACTAATTTTGGTGTGTTTGTTACTATTACTGATGGAGTTACTGGGCTTCTGCCTCGTTCCCGCATTCGTAAAACCGATAACTTCAAGAGTGGAGATGCAATCACCTTGATGGTTACTGCTATAGACAAAGAAAGCAAGCGCATTACTTTGGATTACACCGATCGCGGTCCGGACGAAGTTATCGAAACGCGTCCCCGCTATGAAGATCAGGGTCCACGTGAACCCCGCAGCGGTAGTGATAATTACCGTGGTGGTGGTGCCAGTTCTGGTGGTGGACAAGATAATTATAGAGGTGCATCTTCAAACCGTAAGGGTGGAAGAAGCAGAAGCGATGAAGAATGGCGTAAATATGCCAATCAGAAGGTTAATCCCTCCGAAGATAATCCCTTCAAAGATTTATAGATAACTGTGACTTCAACAACTCTAATGCATCCCCCTTATAAGGGATAAAGAAGAAATATGTTACAGAAACCTAATCAATTCATCAGGCTGCGTAAGGAAAAGCTGGAAAAGATCAAAGCCCTTGGCATAGATCCCTATCCGGTGGTTTCCTCACGCAGCCATTTGATTTCTTGCCTATTGGAAGAAAAAGACACCTGGATTCAGCAGGAGACCAAAGTTACCATATCCGGAAGGCTTGTAGCCATGCGGCGTCAGGGTAAAATTGGCTTTGGCAACATCGAGGATGTAAGCGGAAAAATCCAGATATACGTTCAGCAAAATGCACTTGGAGAAGAGAATTACGAGCTGTTTAAGCTATGTGATCCGGGTGATTTTGTGGAAGTATCCGGTACCATGTTTTATACCCAGGCAGGTGAATATTCCCTGAAGTGCGTTTCCATAACCCTATTAGGCAAAAACATTCGTCCCCTTCCCATGGTGAAAGAAAGGATCGAGGATGGCAAGTGCATTCGTTATGATGAATTTGCCGATATTGAATTGCGTTATCGCAAAAGATATCTTGATCTGCTGCTAAATCCCGATCATCGCAGGGTTTTCGAGCTCCGCTCCAAGATTGTATCTGCAATCCGAAATTTTATGGATTCCCGTGGCTACATCGAAGTGGAAACCCCAATATTGCAGCCTTTGTATGGTGGAGCCAATGCACGTCCCTTCACTACTCATCATAATACCCTGAATGTGGATCTTTATCTGCGCATTGCCACGGAATTGTATCTGAAACGCTTGATTGTAGGCGGTTTTGAACGGGTTTATGAGATAGGCAAAAACTTCCGTAATGAAGGCATGGATAGAACCCATAATCCCGAATTTACCTTGATGGAATTCTACGAAGCCTTTTCTGATCTGAACGGGATGATGGATATGGCAGAAGAGCTTATCCAGCACCTGGCTATTGATATTGTTGGCAAAGATACTTTTAAGTATCATGGTAAGGAAGTGAATCTTGCCGGAAAGTGGCGTCGTGCCTCCATGCCAGAGCTTGTGAAAGAATACACTGGCATAGATGTGGAAGCCAATAGTTTCGAAGACTTAGCGTCAATTTGTAAGGCAAAGCACATCGAAATTCCTCCGGGAGCAGGCAAAGGCAAGCTTATAGCTCTGTTATACGAAACTTTTGTAGAGGAAAAGCTTATCCAGCCTACCTTTGTTTGTGATTTTCCCAAAGAAATCTCTCCTCTGGCAAAAGCTAAACCGGGTAATCCTCTTTTGGCAGACCGATTCGAATTAATCATTGCCGGAAACGAATTTTCCAATGCCTTCAGCGAGCTTAATGATCCCTTGGATCAGCGTGAACGTTTGGAAGCGCAGGCAAGCTTACGTGCCTTGGGTGATGATGAAGCCAATGTGGTGGATGAAGATTTTCTGGAAGCCCTGGAATATGGTATGCCACCCATGGGTGGGCAAGGCATTGGAATAGACAGATTAGTGATGCTGCTTACCGAAAATGATTCCATCAAAGAGGTTATCCTGTTTCCACAAATGAGACTTGTGGAGTGAGACTTTCAGAGCGAGATGCCGGTGGCAAGTGATATCCAGTTTAATTCTCACTGTGCATAAGCACTCTCACTGCCAGAGGCTCTCACTGTGCTTAAGCACTCTCACCTAAAAAAAGCTCTTCCTACCATTAACAAAGCCCCATATTCTTACCAAAGTGAGGATTAAGATAAAAGCATGAGTGTACTACAAATCATCAATTTCTTCGGTGGCTTAGCACTATTTCTCTTTGGCATGAACAAAATGAGCGACAACCTGCAATCTGTGGCAGGTAACGAAATGCGCCGGATTCTTAAAATGCTTACCAACACACCTTTGAAGGGTGTTTTTGTGGGTTTAGGGGTAACTGCTCTTGTTCAAAGTAGTTCTGCCACAACCGTTATGATGATTGGTTTGGTGAATACAGGCATTATGACCCTGAACCAAGCTGTAGGTGTGGTGATGGGTGCAAATATTGGTACCACTGTAACCGCTCAGCTTATTGCCTTTAATATTGGACACTATGCCTATGGTATAATCATTGCCGGAGTTACGCTTTTATTCATTCGCAAAAGCCGGGTTATGGAACGCTGGAGCCAGATAATTATTGGGTTCGGGCTGCTGTTTATTGGTTTGAATGTGATGTCTGGTGCTGTTTCTCCTTTGAAAGACTCTGTGATAGCTCATCACTTGATGGTTACTTTATCTGGAAATCCTATCCTTGGCATTCTTACAGGCACCATTTTTACCATGATTATCCAAAGCTCTTCTGCTTCGGTTGGTATAGTTATAGTTCTGGCATCCAATGGCTTAATACCATTTGAGGGAGCATTATACCTGGTGTTTGGCGATAATATTGGCACAACTATCACTGCCTGGCTGGCAGGTATAGGCTCTAACAGCACGGCTCGTAGAGTGGCACTTGTTCACACCATGTTCAATTTGTTTGGCACTATCCTGTTTGGCATCTTAACGTATCTTGGCATATACACATTGATAATTAACAAGATAACCCCGGGGAACGTGCTTGCAGGGGAAAACATTGCCAGACACATAGCCAATGGTCACACCTTTTTTAATGTGCTGAATACCATCATTTTCTTACCCTTCGCAGGTCTTTTAGCCAAGGCTGCCACAAAAATTATCCCCCAGGGGAAAGAGGATACCCTTTCACTGGGAGAACCTAAGCACCTAAACTACCTGGTGATAAATAATGCAGATTTAGCCATCAGCCAATCTCTGAAAGAAATGCGTGAAATGCTGCGGTTAGTCCGTTTGGGATTAACTGTATCCTACGAAGCGTTCAAGGACAAAAACTACCGCAAACAGATAAGGATATCCAAAATAGAATCTGCCATAGACCATCTTCAACGTGAGATAACCCTATACCTTGTTGCTGTAAACGAACGCACCAACGCCGATGAAATTATTCAGAAAATCCCCGCCTTGTTGCATACTGTAAACGATATAGAAAAAATAGGTGATTTTACAGAGGAAGTAAACCGCATTCTGAACTATCAGATAACCTGCCAAAAAGTCCCCTTATGCCCCAATTTTATTGCTATGATAGACGATCTGCATGCAAAGCTGATGTTTATGATAGACCTTTCCATAGAATATCTGGAGGATTTGAAGGTTGATTATACTTACAAGATAATCGAGATTGAAGGCAGGATTAACGAGCAGCACAAAAATCTGCGTGAACAGATTTTAACCCTTATCCAAAATGGAGATTGCGACGCAGCAGGTGGCTTGAATACCATGGATTACCTGGATGAGGTGGAAGTTATAGCCGATAAATTGAAAAACCTGGTGAAAGCGGGTAGCCATAATTTTGTATATAGTCAGGATCACCAACCCATGGATGAAGCCGGAAGCTAAAGTGGGGGATAGCCTTGTCGGGCTAAACCTTATATAATTTTGTCCACAGAAAATGAATTAACATAATAGAAGCGAGAGGATCTTATGCACTTAGTTTTGATATTTATACTGCTACTTACTACCTGCATGTATGCTTTTGCAGAGGTGGATGCTGAATTGCTGATTAAGGCAAATTCAGGTGATCACGATGCCCAATTCGAGGTTGGGAAACATTACCTTATTAACAATGAGTACCCCAAAGCAATAGAATGGTTCACTCTTGCAGCTACACAAGGGAATGTACGGGCACAAAATAATCTGGGTGTGATGCATGATGAGGGCTTAGGTGTGAAGCTGGATAAATACGAAGCCTTTAAATGGTACAAACTTGCTGCTGAACAAGGATACCCAACGGCTCAGAATAATCTGGGAGTAGTGTATGCTGATGGAGAAGCAGTGGAACAAGATTACTTGGAAGCAATAAAGTGGTACAAACTCGCTGCTAAACAGGGGTATGCAGAATCTCAGTTTAACCTGGGTGTTATGTATGCTACAGGCGAAGGAGTGAAGCAGGATAAGCAGGAAGCTGCAAAGTGGTACGAATTAGCAGCTAAGCAAGGACACGCAGAGGCACAGTACAATCTGGGAATTATGTATGCCAAAGGCGAGGGTGTAGAAATCAGTTTTGAGCAAGCCTATTACTGGTTTTTACTTGCATGCGAAAATGATGACAGTGAAATAGGTGAGCTTGCTGCAAAATACAGAGAAAAAGTGGAAAAAGAACTAACAACTAACCAAAAGGATAGCATCCGCGAAAAAGCTCAAAAATGATGGTTATGCACTAAGTAAATGGCTTAAAGAGCATGTAATTGCACCATCTGAGCTATCCACATATTGTTATCTAACCACATATTGAATACCATTGCACATAAATGGAACGCTGGCTTTAGCCGGCTGGTACACCGGATTCATCCGGTTTTGGAAGATAGGCGTGGGATTGATCCCACGTATTAATGCGATCCAAAGCCATATATCATGATGACCTCATCCCACCCCAAACATAGACGCAGTATATGTTTGGGGTGGGATGAGGTTTAGAAAAGCGTTATTTCCCCATGTTAAAACACGGTGGTTGAAACCACCGCCTATCATCCAAAACCCCGAAATTCGGGGTTTTAAAACATCGTGAGCCCGTAGGGCGATATATCATAGCAAGGGTGTGAAGCGCAGCGTAACCCCTTGTTTTGACATTATCATCAAAAAGCCCCTTGTGGGCGACATAGATAGATGAACAGTATGCGTTTAGCTTAATGTGCCGCCCATTAAGGGCTTTCTATTTTAGCCTTTGTTTAATCGAGGGGTTACGCTTCGCTTCACACCCTCGCTATGGTATTTCGCACTTTCTGCGATTATATCGACTATTGCTACAATCTAAACCGGATGTATCCGGTGTTCCGGTGTGTTGCGTCTGCCATTTACAGCTCCCTCGTCATACTCCATAATCATAAACCCGTATTAGCAGCCCCACTTCCACGGCTTTTTTGATGCTGATGCAGGAGAGGTTATGGGCGTAGATATCCTCGCTGTTTGTATAATACGACCACAGACCCAGGTGTTTCTGCCTATAGCATTCGACATTTAGACGGGTGTATTTGTCGTATGCGTTAAACATTTAGACGGGTGTAATTGTCTATTGTTAGTAGAAAACATCTTGACAAGATAAAGCCCTTCATATTGTTAGCAGCATGAGGAGATACAGTAGATGAAGCCATATCTTAAAAGAACTTTGGAAGACGACATACTGCCGGTTTTAGAAAGCCCCAAAGCGATCTTTATCCTGGGAGCGCGTCAGGTTGGCAAAACATCTTTGCTAAAGAGGCTTATGCAATTTGTTGGTGAAGATAACAGCCTGCTGTTTGATTTGGAACATCCCCAATTATTGCACAGTTTTACTACAGGTATAGATGACATAGTGTCCCTATTCGAGCTAAACCGGACTAACCAAAATGGTAAACTGTATGTGTTCATAGATGAAATCCGGTATCTTGTTGGGTATTAGAGTGCATTATACATCAGACAGAATAATAGAATTTGGCACAAAATCTGTGCTTCATGTGACGTTTAGACGGTAATTTTAAATCTGACTGAACTGATAGATTTATTATGGGATTAAAATTTTAATAAACTATAAAGGAGAGATTACAATGAGAATTATGGTACTATTTGCACTTGCGATGCTTTCTTCACTTCTATTGGCACAAGAATCATCAACACTAACAGGGTCAGAAAGTACGGTTACTAATCAAACTGTCATCAAAAATTCCATAGAAAACGTGCAGGCGATGATTGCTCCAACAACCCTGTCTCTAACACCCCAAGGTGTTGTTCTCAGCGATTCGACTTTGGTTGCACAGTTCAATAGTAGTGGACAAAGATCAGCAGGGTTTGAAAGAGTAGAAAATCAATCTGGACTTGTAACTAAAGATTTTACCCGCCCATGTCCTTCAAGTAGTAAAACGCAAGAAATTGTGATCACCTCAAGTGATCATAGTTTTGAGAATGTGAAATCGATCCAGTTCTATTTAATTGACCAAGGGAGAATATCGTTATCGGATGCTATGTCAGGAAGTAGGAAACAAAAAACCAATGTCTTACTCCTTGAAAATGTATTTAAAAATGAACTTGGAAAATCGTGTTTCCGTTCTATCACGATTTATAATAGTGGGGTTAAAAGTACTTTCACTCTATCTGACAAAGGTATTTGGCAATAGATGTGATACATTAGTAGCCCAATTTAAGTCACAGATTTATGCGCTTCTTAGTGTATGCCATGAAGTTACATATTAAGAAACAATGGCTCAGACTATAGATCTGTTTTATATAAGCCAATAAACAGTTGGTTGATTTTCTCAGCACCAGTGTCATGTCAAGCTTGACATGACACTGGTTTACAGCCAAATTCCTACTCTCTCAATATGGTCAATCAGCTCAGCATTTGTAATCATGTTATAACAGGATAAATCGAATATCCATGGCAGGTTAAGATCATCCAGTTTTTGCAGAAGTAAGTAAACGTCAGATTGGCTAAGGGCAGCTCCTTTCAGGCAGATATCTATATCAGAACCAGGTTTAAAGTTCCCTTTTGCCCGTGAACCATACAAAATAACCTCACTAACCAGCGGATTGCTCTTTAGGATGGATAATATTTGTGTCCAATACTCTGCTTTGATCCCGTATTTAGTAATGCTATCCACAATTACAGTTTGCTACAAAGGAATTCGTAAAGCTCTGTGAAGGCAGGGTAATATCTGTTC
>JAQVMI010000092.1 GCA_028703735.1 Candidatus Cloacimonadota bacterium
TACAACCCAATATAATGCCAGCCCCAGTAACACTATTGTTAATGCTGCAATAAATAATCCCGGGGTAGCATTCTACAATTATCGCGGATATATAGGGATGAGCGGTTGGCCTGCCACTATGTCCGCCATGTTCAATTCTTCCAGACTCTTCCACGCTGTTTTTATTACTTGCGACACTGGTTCCTTCGATGAATATGAAGTGTCAACAACCGAGGCTGTTATCAGATATGGGACTTCAGCCAGTTTGGGCGGTGCGATTACTGCCATAGGTATGGCGACTTCAGCAACACACACGTCCATAAATAACTGCCTGGATATGGGAATATTTCATGGTATCTATAACAAACAGATGAGAGATATGGGTTCGTCATTACTGCATTCGAAGCTTTACTTATATTCTGTGTATGGGGTTAGCAATCCCTCTGCCTATCAAAATTTTACAGGTTACTGCAATCTGATGGGTGCCCCACAGCAGAGGTGTATGTAGGTATTCCCAATACCTTTAATGTTACAGCCCCAAGTAGCCTGACAGCAGGAAGCCAGAATGTTGGCATAACAGTGCGGAATTCTACAAATCAGCTTGTGGAAGGTGCTTCTGTTGTGCTAACCGATAGCAACGGCTTACAGATATTGGGCTTTACAGATGCCTCTGGTTTTGTGCTGTTAAATGTCCCCGCTTCTCAAAGTCTTGCCTTAACCTTAACTGTAAGCAAGCACGATTTTAAGCCTGCAATCAGCATCATCAACATTGTTACAGCAGGCGGAATTGTTTATGACAGTGCAATTATTGATGATAATGTCACCGGTAATGGAGATGGAATCCTGAATAGTGGGGAAGAGGTTAATTTGATCCTTAACCTAAAGAACACCACTTCCAGCACAATCTTACTTAGTGCTGATGTTTCGTGCACCGATCCTTATATAACACTTATAGCTTATGATAGAATTGAATATAACTCCATTGCCCCAAACGCTTATGGAGAAAACGAAAGCCCAATAGCCTTTTCTGTAGCAGCAAACTGCCCTGACAATCATCAAGTAGTGCTCTCGGTTTTTATTGAAGGTTCTTCCCAAAATTGGACAATTAGTGTTCCCATTACAGTTCGCAATGGAAAGCTTACAATGCAGTCCTACAGTTTTGTAGGTTCCACTGGTAACATTATCTATCCTGGTAATTCCTTTCCGATGTCCTTCAGTTTAACCAATGCCGGATTAGCAAATCTTAGTGGTATTAATGGTATCTTGCGATCATATGATAGATATTTCTCCATAACGGATTCCTTAGGTTACTTTGGCAGTATTTCTTCAGGCAGCACCATAAGCAATACTGCAAATCGCTATGAAGTATATGCCCGCGGAACCTGCGTGAATGGGATGACTATACCATTAGAACTATATCTGTATAATGCAACGGGGTTTAGCCAAACTATTAGCCTCACATTAACAATTGGACAAACAACTGTTACTGATCCATTGGGTCAGGATGCCTATGGTTACTTCATTTTTGACCAGGGTGATACAGGCTATGCTCAACACCCAACATACCAATGGGTTCCAATTGCTCCCGCAGAAAGTGGAAGCGGAACATTGTTAACCCTAACTGATCCCGGTGTTGCAGGTGATGAAGGTGATCAGGTGGGAGCAGTATCCATACAAACAGTTACCCTACCTTTTACTTTCAGTTTTTATGGGGTTAATTATAACCAAGCATCCATCTCTTCCAATGGCTTCATAGCATTCGGCGCTACCCAGAATTCAGATTGGAGAAACTGGCGATTACCTGGAGCAGGTGGACCAAATCCTATGATTGCCGTATTTTGGGATGATCTGGAAATTGGCACAGGAAGTGGAGTATATACATATTATAATGCTGCTATGCATTACTATGTAGTAGAGTGGTATGAAATGGTTTCGGGATATGATCAAACTTCCAGACAAACATTCCAGGCAATATTATACGATCCCGTATATTATCCTACCTACACAAACGATGGACAAGTAAAACTTCAATACAAGCAATTTAACAATATTGATCTTGGAAGCGGGGGAGGTACAGAGATACCTCATGGTAATTATAGCACAATAGGAATTAAGGATCATGAGGGATTAGTTGGCTTGGAATATACTTTCAACAATAGCTATCCTACTGCCGCAGCTACCTTAACTAATCAATCTGCCTTATTTATTACTCCCAGAGCTATCCCACCGGTTAACCCTCATATTATAATCCAACAGGTTAACGTTTTGGGTGGCAATGGAAACGGTTATCTGGAGCCTGGAGAATCTTCGAACTTAAGTATTCAGCTTGTAAACAGTGCCTCAACCATAGCACCGAGTGTAAGTACAATGCTTAGTTCCACAGATCCTTATGTCACTATTAATTCTACAAATGCTTTCTATGGCAATATTCCTGCAGAATCAAGTGCAAATCCCATTAGTGGCAATACGATCACAGTTGCTGCAAATTGCCCAGCAGAACACTCTATTATGTTTACCCTTACTATAACAAGTAACGAGGATTCATGGATATATAACTTCACTCAAACTGTTCATACTCCTATATTGGGATTTGGTTCTCATACAATTCTTGATCCTACAGGTAATAACAATGGCATTCTTGATCCCGGAGAGACAGTTTCAATAGTTATTCCGCTATATAACACAGGTATAGTGGCAAGCCCATCTGGAATTGTTAGCCTTAGTTGCAGCACTAACGGAATATCAGTTGTGAACGGTAGTGTTGCATTCGCAGCAGTTACAGCAGGCGGTGTGCAAAGCATAACCTCTACCATAAGTGCTTCGAGTTCAATGAGTATTGGTACATTGGCAGAGATCATCTTTAGTGCAAATGCAGGAAGTTACAGCGCTAACCTATCTGAGCAGATAGAGATAGGTGCACCCCAAATTGTTGATATCGGGGTTGGTACAGCTACTCAGACCTATCCAATAGATAGATTCTATAATTATTCTGCACATGAAGCAATCTATCTCGCTTCTGAAATAGGTATGAGTGGCGCAATAAAAGCAATAGCTTTTAACAAGGCAAGTGGAGCGGATGTATCTGAAATCGAGAGTGTATCCATATATATGAAGCACACATCTTCCTCTACCCTAAACACTGGTGACTACAGCTTGGATGGGTACACATTGGTGTATTCTGGTTCTTTCACAAATAATGCCACTTCTGGTTGGATGGAAGTGAATCTAAACAATATGTTTAGCTATAACAATTCCTTTAACCTGTCTGTGTTAGTTGTTAAGGATTTTCAGCAATACCTTAATTCAGAGTACCCGTTATGGACATATTCAACCGCAGCACAAAGTCGGGCTCGACAGGACAGAGACGACAACAATGCTCCGACTTCATTGACTGCAAGTAGTAATTTACCAAACGTCAGATTCAAGATGTTCCCAATCAACGACCCCATACTAATGCCTCCTACAAATCTTGTTGCTTTGGCAGGGAATGCGTTTGTGAATCTTAGTTGGACTGCTGCGTTAGGTAGATATTCATATCCTGTCCCCACCGAACTGGGATATAAACAAGAAGGATCAAAATTATCGTTTGATTTAGCAGGTAGTGTTTCTGACGATCGCTCCATAAGTGGATACAAAATTTACCGAAACAACACAGTGATCTTTACTACTACTGGAACCTCATTTCGTGATAATAATGTGGTGAACTCCGTTACGTATTCCTATTACGTAAAAACTCAATATACAAATCCAGTGGGAGAATCTGCTGCTTCAAACACTGTAACTGCTACTCCCACCGATGTAATCCCACAAGAAGTTGTAGTTGGAACAGGTGTTGCTACAACAGACACACAATCCCCCTCACCGATAAACATTTATTACAAGAGCTTACATGGACAATCTGTCTACACTGCTGCCGAGTTACATTCATTAGGTGTATTTGGACCAATTCAGATTACGCAGTTAGGGTTCAATATTGTAGGAGCACCAACCCTTGCTTTACCATCATTTTTAGTGCGTATGAAACATACCACTGCTACAAATGTAGCAAGCTGGCAGGACGCAACTGATATGATAACTGTATATACAAATGCTTCCTATATGCCTGTAGCAGGTGGTTTCGACATGCTTACCTTATCAAATCCTTTTACCTGGAATGGTATAGATAATCTTGTTGTAGATACTGCTTTTGGTCTACTACCACAATATACTGCAACCGGAACGCTGCAATATACTACTCTGACTAATGGGTACCGCTACAACCGCAATGATGATGTAGATCAAACAAATAACTGGACTGAGGGAAGTGCTTCCAATATCCGTCCAAATATCAAGTTTGTTCTCGCAGTTCAGCCTAATCTGGGTGCTCCGGGAGTTTCAATCAGCCAGGAAGGAACCTCTGTAAATCTGCAATGGGAGCAAGTTCCCAATGCAACCCAATACAATGTTTATCGTAGCCTTAGCCCGGAAGGACCTTTCAGTTTGATAGGTTCCACTGCCTTATTGCAATATACCGATAATCCTTTGGATAAAGCATTTTATCAAGTGAAGGCAAGCCAGGGAGCTACGTCAAGAGCTACGAGGTGAGATTTCAAGTGAGAGCTTTGTAGTGAGAGCTACTCAGTGAGATTTCAAGTGAGAGCTTTGCAGTGAGATTCGAACTTGCTTGTTCTGTAATAGCGAGGGTGAGTTGTTAAGAGCAACCCCTCGCTATTATGGGTACATACTCCAATTTATATGAGTTATCAATTTTCCTTGGTGAAAAGGCACAAATTCGTAATTACAGTCGCCTCGACTGTCTTACATGAGAAGTAAGTATTTTCGATAACCAGATTGAAACTGGACAGAATATTAGAAATCGATGTTACGATTGCTAAACTGGTACAAAATGATACAATGGATTCCGGATCGAGTCCGAAAAGACAAACTGGGTTTTTCTTTTAACAAGGTTTAAGCATTGGAGTTCAAGAGCCCAAGAAAAGCTTGAATTGTTTAGCGATATATTTAGGCTCTTGGACTTCAAAGATACCTTGTGATGTTAGAATCTAAAACACTACCTAACTCACTGTTAAGTAAATGATTGCAAAAGTGCTTTGAACTCCAAAGCATTATTAGCAGGACTTTCTTTTTCAATAATCTCCACCCTAAAACACTGCTTCCCTCACATAATCACTACTATATACTAACACTCCTTCCAGCTACCTTGCAGTTACTTTTGATACTGCAGGGTAACTGAAAGGAGCATTGAAGCATAGTGGCAAAATGCAGGATACTGCTTGTTACACCCAAGGAATCAAGGGATAATGTGCTTGTTAATTCTCACTAATTTGGAATTGCCGTTTTACAGCTTTTTAACATATTGTTCTTCGGCAATTATAGATTTGAACTTGTCGTTTGCCTCGCCTAACGCTTCCTTGGGGCTGGAGTTTCCACGCATGGCTTTTTCTAAAAATCCTTTAAGCTCTGGTCTTGCTTTGAACCAAGCGGGAATCTGTGGTTCATAAACAGCGGTTTCAAGTTGATTGTAGATACCCTGAAATTGGGGGTATTCTTGCAAAAACTTAAGCAAAGCTGGTGATTGCATAGCACTTCTGCGAACCGGCATATAGCAAGTTTTGGCACTCCATTTGGCTGTTTGTTCCGTATCGGTAAACCACTTGATGAATTCCCATGCAGCTTGTTCACGCTTACGGTCTCCGCTTTTAAAGATAACTATATTTGCACCACTTACAGCGTTCTGGGTTGTTTTATGAACTGGTAACGGGGCATAGCCAATGTTAAAATTAATCGGTTGTTGTTTCATGTGCGTTATAGAAACGCTGGAGCCCTCGTACATAGCAACGATACCAGCTAAAAAGTCTGTTTGTCCTTCGTATTCTCGAACTACGTACACAGTTTTATCTTTATTAATCATGTCAGATAAATAGCTTAAGGCTTCAATACCTTCTGCACTATTAAGCACAGGTGTCCCATTCTTGTCCAAAATAGTTCCACCGGCTTGATGTAGTAAATTTATAAATTGCCACTCATTTACGTTAAAATTTGTGCCAAATCTATCTGGTTTACCATCTTTATCTGTATCTTGGGTTAGTTTATTGCAATAGGAACGGAATTCTTCCCATGTTTGGGGAAAGTGTTTGGGATCCAAGCCTGCCCGGTAAAAATCATCTTTATTATAGAAGTAAGCACGGACGCTTTTATTAAACGGGAAAGAGTAAATAGTCCCATCGAAGGTATTGGATTTAAGGAAAACAGGATAGATATCTTGTAGGCTTTCTGCTGTAAAATCCTTATCTTCCTTCATTAATTCGTCGAAGCTGCACAAAACACCTGCTTCTATGTATTTGGAAGTCCAGGATTCGAATACCTGAGCAATATCAGGCTGTTTCTTTGCCTGAATGGAAGCCATCAGTTTTTGAGATAACGCAGTATAGCTGCTAATGGGATTTGCCACTACCTCCACATCATCGTGGGTTCGGTTAAATTCGCGAATCATTTCGTTCAAGGTGTCACCCAGAGGTCCGCTAAGCCCATGCCAGAAGGTAACTTTTACCTTGTCAGATTGAAGGGCACTTTTACATCCTGCTAACAGAATTAGAATTGTTAGGGTTAGAATAATCAGCTTACGCATTGTGGCTCCTATTTTATACATCTTTTGTTTTGTTTTACTTATTGAAATGGTGATTCACAGCTTTATGAACATAAAAGAACATCAGTTTCTCCAATTCCGGCTCGAAAACCTGCACGCTAAAATCATCACTGAGAGATTCTGCTAATTTATAAGCATTTTTTAATGCTGTTTCATACATGAACGGAGCATTCGAGGGTTGTGTGTGACAAAATGAACCTTCATGAACAGCATCATCAAGGCTCAAAGAAATCGAAGGAACCTCAAAACCATCTCTATGATTCCATTCACCATTTTTGATATTGAACACATACAAGGGAATGAACCTGTAACCATATTCGCAGATGAAATTTAGGGCATTTATCAGGTAATCCACTTCGTCATTATCCATAATATAATGTAGGTTCAATCGCACCCATCCCGGTTTTATTCCTGCATATCCTGCATTAGTTATTACACAGCGATAGAAATCTGAAAGCCGTGGATCTATCTTCATCAGATAATGTCCATAGGGTCCCGCACAAGAACATCCTGCCCTTGTTTGAATTCCAAACAGATC
>JAQVMI010000093.1 GCA_028703735.1 Candidatus Cloacimonadota bacterium
TAGGCGAAATTTCCCTGAATTCGGGTTAGTATTTTTCCATCATTCAAAGAAGTTACATCCACATTATCATACTTGAAGGAAAGGATCTCAATCACAGATTCTCCATAAGAAAGCGGTTCAATAAGAAGTTTTATAAGCACCATGTCATCATCATTGGCAGCCAGCATCTCCTGATATACAACAGTGAAACTAATGCTATCTCCATTTGCAGAAACGGTAGTCGTAGGAAGGTAAGGTGTAAGTGTTCCATCAATACTTAAACCGTGGAATATCACCTGGGTGGGATCCAAACGCAGGTTTATGGTATAGCTTTGCACACCCCATGCCGGTTTAACCTTTGTGGTGGTAACATTTACTTCGGCTTGAGTGTTTATTAAAGTATTGGTATTCTGAACAGTAACTACAGAATATTCTACGCTATCCACTTTTCTAAGATCATCAGCAAACCTGGGATTGATTTTATATCCGGCACTGCTTGATCCGTGGAAATCCACAATACCTTGAATTTGGTACCACATATCATTCACGATAATCTGGAAGTTATTCGCCACTGCAAAAAAACCATCATCAACCATAGCTTGGCTATTGCTGCTATCGGCTATCTTGAACTGTCCATAAGAATCCGGTGAGGATTTTATCTGAACATCAGTGAATCGAACCAATACGCCTTCCCATTGCTCTGATGTAATGCCAGCCATAGGAAGCTGAGAGGTTGATAAGGGAGTGGCAGGTGGCAAGGGGTTAGAAGTGCTTAAGATCTCGCAAGAGCTAACACTTACCAGTTCAGTTAAAGCAGAAGGCCAATAATCAGCCTGTTTGTATTCCGAAACAGAGCCGCTTATCCTGATCTCATCACCCAGATTGACCGTGTTACTATTAGTTCGGTCAAAAATATACAAACCGCTCCAGGGACCACCCGAAGCATCACCAATGTAAAAACTTGAACCTCTATTTACTGCAGTAACAATCGCCTGGATAGTAACAGATTGGTTAGCGTAGGGCGAATTACCATCGGGGCTTTCAGTAAATTGAATATCGTAACAGGATAGCACCTGAGCTGCAAGCCCCATTGTAAGGCTTAGCGCAATTAGCAAGAAAATCATCCTTTTCATTTATGTCTCCTTAGTATTCATCTTTCGTTAATTGTGGATCTGCCATTGGTTCTGCTTCGATGGTTTCGGGTGCATCTTTTACAAAAAGCGCATCGAAGATCAGAAGGCATACGGCAATAAATATTGTACTGTCCGCTATGTTAAAAATTGGGAACCGCTCCATGATAAAATCGGGAAAATCAACGGAAAAGAAATCTGTTACTCCACCATAAACCACCCTATCCATAAGGTTACCAATTGCCCCACCCAAAACCAATCCAAAAGCATAAATCTGGATACGGTGCTGGCTACGGCGCAGTAAATAAACAATAAAAAACACAGCAATAATGCTAATGCATATAAAGAAAATCCGGTTTACCAGATCACTGCCAAACCCTATCGAAAAAGCTGCTCCGGTATTATTTACATGAATCAGCATAAAAGTGTTGCCGAATAGATTCTTCAACAAGGGAATACTCTGGTAAATATCCATATAATGGCGAACAAGCGATTTAGTTAGCTGATCCAAAATGACCACCACTAACATAATTAGATAGGCTGGGCTTGTTCTAAGCTTAGTAAGAGGTATATTCAACGTTTTTGCCGTCTCTTCTTATCTTCGCTTTTTTCTTTACAGGATACACAATAGGTAGCGTAGGGTATTACTTCCAGGCGTGTTTCCTGAATGTACTCGCCACACATTTCACAAACTCCATAGGTTTCGTCTGCAATACGACGCATGGCATCATTTAACAGCCTGATTTTGTCTCTGGTTCCCTCCATCATCATAACGTTTTGTTCCATAAGATTTGTGTCTGAACCTTGATCTGCCTGGTGATAAGAATAGCTGGAGAGATCACCACTGCTTTCGCGGGCACCTATGCTTTGATCCTTATTTAAGTTCTCTATATACGCTCCGCTTTCTCTTAGCTCTTTTAAGATTATCTCTTCATAATGCTTAAGCTTTTCTGCACTTAACTTCTTTATCGCCATATATATCTCCTTAACTTAACTCTCAAATAGATAAGAGTAATCAACTAATATGATCACGCAACTTATGTCAATGAAAAACAACTAAACTCTGGAAATCAATTCTGCAATTATAGTTTTTAGCTGATTTCCGGCAATACCGGCATGGTGCCGAATCTCTTCCTGAGAATGCGCCTGCTCATGAAAAAGGTTACTATAATTGGTTACGATCGAATAAGCTAAAACTCTTATACCGGCATGCCGGGCAACTATAACTTCGGGAACAGTGGACATCCCCACAAGATCTGCACCCCAAGAAGCAAAGGCAGCACATTCAGCTTTTGTTTCCAGGCTGGGACCGCTAACGGCAATATACACACCTTTTTCGGTTTTAATCCCTTTTTCGCCGGCAATTTCATCTGCCATAGACCGCAATTCGGGATCATATTGTTGATTCATAGAGGGGAAGCGTTCACCTTGTTCATCATCATTATGCCCAATAAGGGGATTAGTTCCCATGAAGTTTATATGATCTGTTAGCTGAGTGATAGTTCCAGGAGCTAAATTTAGTTTTAAGCTACCTGCGGCATTGGTAACTACTAAAACTTCAATTCCCCAAGCAGCAAGAACACGAGTTGGAAAAACCACATCAGTCATTGGATAACCTTCGTAATAATGAAAGCGTCCCTGCAAAAAAAGAACTGATTCCTTGCCGATTTTTGATACAATCAGGTTACCCTTATGCGAAGGAGCGGTACTCACCACAAAGCCGGGGATATCTCCATAGGGTATCTTTTGAAATATGGGAAAAGCCTCTGCCATATCGCTTAAACCTGTTCCCAAAATAACGGCAAAACGGGGAGTGCAGCCTAATTTCTCTTTTAACCATTGCGCAGTTTGTTTGTAATCCATTGCAGCGTATCCTTAATTATTGGGTTTTGTTTGATTTTCTGGTTTGGGGACAATTTCTTCCTTTATCTGCCGAAATTCACTGTCTAAAAGTAGCTCGCTATCTTTGCTTAACAGCGGGTCTTTACCAATTCTATCCTGAAAGCTTTGCAGTTCCACCCGGAATTGCATCAAAAACTGACGTTTTTGTTCCTTCATTTGCAGGTATTGATGCTCCAAAACGCTAAGGTATTGCTTAGCTTCATGGATAGCACGTTTACCTTTCAACTCAGCTTCGTGAATAATATTTTCTGCTTCTTTGCGAGCATTAGCTACTATATCTGCTTTGGTTTTCTCTGCGAATACCAGGGTACGGCTGATAAGCTCTTCCCTGCGTTTAAGGTCTTCCACTGCGCTGCCTGCCTGCAATGCTTCGTGTTTCACTTCAAATTGAAGCTGTTCCCGGCGGGCAATTTCTTTTTCCTGTTTCTTCTGATATTCTTCCACCTCTGTAGCTAATTGCTCCAGAAATGCTCTTACTTCTTTCTTGCTGTAGCCAAACAATTGGCTGGAAAACTCCTGATGTCTTATATCTAAGGGAAACAATGGCATTATCTCCTCCTGTTCAAATTAAAGAATTTAGCATTTTTGCAATAATATTTAGTAGAAAATAGGCTATAATTGGGGAAAAATCTAAACCCATCTGGGGCATTATTTTACGTATGGGACCCAAGATTGGCTCTGTGGTTGCATATAGGAAATGAAATATCCGGTTTTCAGGATCACGGATAACCCAGGAAGCTATCACTCTGCCAAAGATTAGCAGATTATACACTTGGATTATTCTAACCACAAACAGTAGAATCGATCCTGTAAGAGTAGTGGGCATAATCAATCCAACACCTCATGACAATTTCTGCAGCGAGCTTCATAAGCTTCTGTGGAACCTACCAGGATTTGTTCACCTTTATGGATGGTGCGTTGTGTTCTATTGGCGGGATTACCGCAATGCATGCATATAGCCAGATTCTTGGTAACATATTCTGCAATGGCTAATAGCTGAGGCATACTGCCAAAAGGTTCGCCTTTATAATCCTGATCCAAGCCGGCTACAATAACCCTGTAACCCTGATCTGCCAAATCATTACAAATACCTAGAATAGAATCATCAAAAAACTGAGCTTCATCTATGGCTATTATTTTTACATCATCCTGCAGATATGTGTAAATCTCGCTGGGAGTGTTTATTGGCAAGGAAGGAGCTTGCATCTGGGAATGGGAAACAATGTTATTGGCATCATAGCGGTTATCTATGGCAGGCTTAAAAACCAAAACTCGCTGTTTGGCATATTCTGCCCTGCGGATTCGGCGGATCAGTTCCTCGGTTTTTCCGCTGAACATACTGCCGCAAATTACCTCTATCCAGCCTGTTTTCTGGTTAATAATATTCACTTTATCACATCTCCCCTATGGCATTTTTTACTAACAATTACCATCACTGATTATGGGGATATTTTGTCAATATCTCATTTGCTACACTCTACCCATTGTATAAAACAGCTTGGAAATGATACTCTTTCAAAACGAGTGTGACAAGCAAAATAATCGATACCTAACCACTCATAATGAAGAGAGCCTTATAATGCCATGCCTGTAAGGAATTTCTTAGCTATCAATTTCTTTGGTTAGGCAAACTGATTAAGACCCTACAAAATCTGCGTAGCTGCAAACTGCGCTGTCACGGCAATAGCAGCGGTTTCTGCGCGGGTTACAAGCTTGCAAATGGATACAGCAGATATCTTCTGATCGGCGAAAAAGGCAAATTCCTGGGCACTGAACCCACCTTCGGGACCTATTATAAAGCAGGGATTTATGGCTTCATCAATAGTTGCCAAGCTGGCTTCCGGTCTGGCTTCAGAACATAGAATGGGGGTATAGCCATCCTTGATAATTTCTTGGATGGCTTGTTTCAGCTTCAGAGTGGGTTTTATGATAGGCAGCCAGGGGTTATCGCATTGTTTAATGGCTGCCAAGGCTATCCTGGCAAAGCGGATAATGGTATTGGCAGAGGTGGTTTTAACGCTGAATTCGCTTTCCAGAGGATAAAATGCAGAAGCACCCAACTCTGTGCATTTCTCTATAAGTAACTCGTCATGCTTGTTCTTTAGCAGGGCAAAAGCAATGGCATAGGGTCTTTGGGGTGCTGTAAACTTAGCTTGGGTTTGGAGCACTATCTCTGCCTTGTGCTTGTTGATAGCGGATATTTTCCCCTCTGCTATGATGCCCTCGCCATTATTAAGCCGAACCTCATACCCTACTCCTATGCGCTTTACATGGCATAAATGATGAAACTCGTCACCCTCGATGGTTATGGAAGTAGCTCCTGAAACGAGATTAGGAGAGTATATTGAGGGCATGCTTAGGAGAAATACTCCTTCAGTTTGGAAAGAAACCCTTTCCCAGGCTTCATTTCCCGTTTATGGTCAAATTCTTTCAGCCGTGTGTAAAGCTCGGTTTCTTCCTTGGATAGTTTACTGGGGGTAACTACAATGGCACGGACAATTTGGTCGCCTTTGGAATAGCTGTTTAAGCCCTGAATGCCTTGTCCTTTCAGTCGGAAAAGCCTGCCGCATTGGGTTCCGGAGGGTATTTTCATCTTCACCGAACCGCTTAAAGTGGGAACAATAATCTCGTCTCCAAGCACTGCTTGAGAAAAGCTGACCGGATACTCTAAAATTATATTATTGCCATCGCGCTCAAAAACCTCATCCTGCTTTTCGTGAATCAGCACCAAAATATCGCCTCGTGAACCATTTCGGGGACCAACATTGCCTTGTCCGCGCATGCGAATATACTGCCCTTCTTCCACTCCTGCGGGGATTTTTACGCTGATTTCTTTAACCTTGCCCATTCTGCCTTCACCATAGCATTTGGGGCATTTATTCTTGATGATTTTGCCTTCTCCCCTACAAGAAGGGCATTCGCCTACGGTTTGCATCTGCCCGAATAGCGATTGGCGAACCTGCCTAATTTGTCCTGTGCCGCGGCATTGGGTACAGGTTTCGCTTTGTCCATCCGCACTGCCACTTCCTCCGCACTTATCGCAGGCTTCTTTTGTACCTATCTTGATGGTTTTTTCTGTTCCATTGGCTATTTCCTTCAAGGTTAAGGATAGCTCTATTTGCAGGTCTTCCCCACGATTGGAACTGCGTTGGCTGCGTCCCCCAAAGCCACCACCGAACAGGCTTTCGAAGATATTGCCAAAGCTATCGCCAAAGATATCGTTCAGATCGCCACGATGCGAAAAATTGTCCCAGGAGAATCCACCTGCACCAAACTGATTCTCTATTCCGGCATGCCCATATTGGTCATAAAGGGGGCGTTTATCTTTATCACTAAGGATTTCGTATGCTTCGCTGGCTTCTTTGAACTTCTCTTCAGCAGCCTTATTATCCGGGTTTTTATCCGGATGAAACTGCATTGCCAGCTTGCGGTATGCTTTCTTTATTGTTGCTTCATCGGCGGTTTTTTCCACCCCGAGAACTTCATAATAATCACGTTTTGCCATTCAATCTTCTCCTTGAGATATACCAAGCTTTTTATCTTGCCCCTTTTGTCAATATCAACCACCAGAATTGAACCTCTGCCATCCCATTTTGCTTATCATTTCAACATGTGCTGATTAGATAAGCAGGTATGGCAGAGGTCTATAACTCACTTGCGTCAAGCATAGGGAAGCCCATCTCCCGATCGGCTTGTGGCAATCAGGAGATTGCCACCCCGATATTGCTTGCGTAAGCACTCACCTACTTATCGTCCATAACCTCAAAATCGGCATCGATGGGACCATCTTGTTTAGGAGCTTCCTGTTGCTGTGCACCTTGGGCAAAATCTTCGGGATTAAAGCCTCCGGCATTGGGATCAAAACCGGCACCGCCACCAGCACCTTGTTGTTGCTGCATATTGGCATAGATAATTTCACCCAGTTTCTGAGCTTTTTTCGCCAGATTTTCTTTAATGCTGTTCATTTGCTCAGATTCAGTAGCTTTTTCCATTTGTTCTTTGGCGCTCTTCAATTCGTCCTGAAGTTCGTTCTTTTCGCTATCCGAAAG
>JAQVMI010000094.1 GCA_028703735.1 Candidatus Cloacimonadota bacterium
CATATCTTCCAGGGTATTATCCTGCAATTGCAGGTTTGAAAAGCGCAGCAGATAAAGGCCCAGATAGCCATCGGCAAAGTAGTTATTCAAAATCTCCCAATCCGAAAACAGATCGTTATAGCTGCTGGAGTTCACCACTATGTGATATCCACCATCCTGGAAGTTGTTCAGGGCAAGATACAGGTTATCTGTATCACCACTGCCACTGGCAGCTATGTAAATAGCACCGGAATTATTGGAGGAAGCACCTACACCACCTTGAAAAAAGCAGCTTGTGATGCTGGTTTCATCCGCATTGCCATTGATAAACACAGCACGGTTCAAAGAGCCAGTTGTTTCAAAGCGCAGCCCTTGCAGTTTTACCTGGCTAACTGCTTCAATCCTGATGACATAGTTTATCTCTGTGGTGGCGGTGGGATTGTTTAATATTACAGAACCGGAAGGTGCAGAACCAGAGGTGATCTTTAGCTCGTGTCCATTGGCTGCATGTTGCAAGGTAAAGGGACCACTGTAAGTTCCGGGATTCAAAACGAATTCTGTGTCACCACTTAGACCTTCCGTATTGGAAGCTATAATGGCTGTTGCAAGAGTGGAATAATCTGCCGAACTGCCGCCAACTGTATAGGTGCCAGAAAGGGCAAGCATTAGGGTTGTGTTTAACAGCATTAGATACAATAGTACTTGTTTCATTATTTAGTCCTTAATTATGATATCTTGTTTAGTGCCAAAGATTGCTACTTATTATATTATGATTCAGGTTAGCGAAGTTTAGCACCCTGAGACGTTTTTTTAATGTGCTAATCCCGTCAAGCAGAATAATTCATCAACTGCAGATGGTGGTAAGGTATAAGGGATTCTCTTCTTCTTTCTTGTCTCAGAATTTCTGAGAAATTTTCTGCCTGCAGCGGAGCTTTCCGAAGCTCACAAGAAGTGACCTCACTGCCTTCCAAAAAAAAGAAGCTCTCTTTCAAAGAGAGTGGGTACTTTTGTCATTCCGGACTATCTCCGGAATCCAGTTTTTACAAGCCACATTGTGTAAATGCTGTAATATGTTGGTTAACAGCATGTTATCATTGTAACAATTCTAAAATGGATTCCTGCCTTCGTAGGAATGGTAAGCAAAAAAAACTCTACCCACTTAGTTTGAAAGAGAGCCGAAAAAGATGTGCACTTATATAATGATGCAAAACTCAAGTTTCGCAAGGGGTATCTTGATAGCTTATGAAAACTGATCTTCTGTCCAGCAAAAGTGAAGAGTTTATTTGGGCAGGCCATTGAAAAGGGTGGATGAAAGCTCTGAAAGTGCGATATATCATAGCGATTTTCGCGGTAAGTAACTGCAAATGTATTGTTCTGTTGATGAGAGCACAGAATGTGTGAAATACCATAGCGAGGGTGTGAAGCGAAGTGTAACCCCTCGAAGAAAATGACTAATAAAACAAAGCCCTTTATGGGCGACACTTTCAGCTAATTGTTTGCTGTTCATCGATTTGTGTCGCCCATAAAGGGCTAACTTGTTTTGTGCATCGTTACGAGGGGTTTCGTTCGCTTGCTCACTTCATACCCTCGCTATGGTATTTCGCCCTCCGGGCTTTGTCAATTGCCTGTACCCTATCTACGCAAATACACTTTTACTTTGGCTACAATGGCTCTCCATTTCTGATGTCAATGCTGTTTTTCGTGCTTCTCAACCCATAATCCTTTAACGCTCCAGATTTGTTTTCTTCCCAAATGGCATGATGTAAAGCGGTTCTTCTTCCCTGGTCATAAGCACAGTGGTGCGTAGTTGCAGATCATTGAAAGCTCCGATGGCAACTGTCCCAAATCCCATTGCTTCGGCTTGCAGATAAACGTTTTCCCCGGAGTGTCCCAAATCCATGCAAACATAGCGTTCTCTGCCCCGTGATCCATATTTGTTGGTTGTCCGGGAGTAGATAGCAGAGTAAACTAATGAAGCAGGGGCAGAATTGATACATTGCTGATAGTATCCTGCACTATAAAGCTCGTTCTTAAAGTTCCCCAAGCGGACAGCATAGAGTATGTGTCCATGGGGTTCGTATAGATAGTATCCGGGGTCTAAACCTGTTACTTTCCAAGCTGCCAGATAGATTTCCAAGGGGTATAAACCACCTGCAGAAGGTGCAGTTTTAATGCCTCCCCGTAAACGATCTGGAGCAATTTCCTTTGTAACGCCATACGCAGCCCACAGAATTTGCGATACTTCTGCCAGGGTAAGAGGTTGATCCTCATATTCCCTTACGGAACGCCGTTGTGCAAGCGTTTCTTCCACGGAGAAATTGCCTTCCAGAGATGGTTTTGGTAGTGCTATCGGGTTTTGCTTCTCCCTTGTTTGGGGTAAATTGGCAATAATGCTGTCTCTTTTCACCTGAATCTTGCCAAGCAGAGATTTCCATTTGCGCTCTTTTTTTAGGGAATCAAAATCAGTATCTTCCAATAGCCAATCAGACTCCACAAAGCCCATTTTTAAGCTTCGGTCAAGAGCACTGAATGCAGCTTTTTTCTCTCCGGCAAGTGCATGCAAACTTGCAGAAGCATACAGCCATTCTAAGTTTTCACCGTGTTCTTGCATGAATTTATCTACTTCTGTGGCAGCAGCCTTGTGCTTACCTTCTTTTCGCAAATCGTTAATTTCCTTAACAGTCTCTTGCACAGTTTTGGCACAAAGCCATGCACTGAGGCATAAGAATAGAATAAGCGTATAGTACTTCATTTGTATCTCCTTATGGTGGCAAGTTCATAAAACCGATTCTTCCCTTTAGGTTCTATGCGTCCACCAATTTGATTGGTGAAAACAATCTGCTCCTGCAGTTGCATCCGCTATACTTAGGTTTTCGAAAAACATTGTAGTTTCCATGCCGCAAGTAATATAGGGGTGGCAATCTCCTGATTGTCACAAGCCGATCGGGAGATCGGCTTCCCTATACTTGACATGACAGTGGTATTGTGCCAGGGAGAAATCCTCTTCCAGCACCCTTTCCAATTCCGCCTCTGCTTTATAGCACAGTTTAGGGTAATCAAAAGCCCGTTTTGATGTTTGCCTATCTTGCTGTGAATCCATATCTTTATCCCCTTCCATGGCTACTTGGTAAATTCTTCTCCGCAAGGTAAGGTTTACTATATTAATTCTGGCAAAAGTACGTCAAGTTATTTCTGGTGTAGGGTGGAGGGATTGGTGAGGAGGGTTATACAGAGTTGAGTTTTAAATGTCCAGATCGTAATTGCACTCGCCTCGAGTGCTGAGTTTTACAAACAGTCGAGGCGACTGTATTTACTGAAATGTTCAGATCGTAATTGCACTCGCCTCGAGTACTGAGTTTTGCAGACATCGGGGCGACTGTATTTACAGTTTTTATGGCATGTCAAAGTAAAGCCTATTATAGCTTCAAAAAAAACAACAAAGCCCATAACTTTATGCATGGGCTTTGTTTTTGTAATGTGCTATTAATCTTGAAGAACTTGTTTAACGTTTCAACTAAGATTCATGTCCTGTTTGCTTTGTTTATTTCTCTCTCTTGCAATTAGGAATCCGTTTGTCATCAGGATGCATCTTAAGCAGGTAGTGAAAACCATTTCCACGCATGCTGAGGACAGCTTATCAAGTGCGTTTTTCAGTTTCATTTCGCGGGATTCCCTATTACCAGAGAATAGTATCGATAGGTCATTAGTTTTCCACCTCAAACTCTATCCTGCGGTTTCAAACTTGATACCCTCAAGTACAACTTTCTTGCCTTTGGTCATGTCTAACAGGTCGTCTTTGGGGTCTAAGGGATTCTTTTTGGCTTTAATTTCTGCGCCATCATTCATGCCACCATCATCTGTATCAATCTTTTGTATCAATCTTTAGTGCATTGGTGCGGTGGTTCATAAGTTCTGCGTTGTCATCCAAGCCATCACCATCAGTATCTTTTTTTTTGCTCATAACTGGCTTGGGTGGATCAATTTTTGGGGGAGGAGTAATAATAAGTTCTACTTTCTTGGGTTCATTAATGTCTCCCATATAATATCCGTGTTTCACAGAACAACTTCTTGTTTACGTTTCAGTAAAAGAGATTGGAGAGAAGATAAAGCTTGACATATATTGGTTTGTTAGTTATGATGTACATAGATGAATAAGTCAGATGACTTAAGCATCATGCAAGATATTGATTTTAGAAATAATGTTATCAGGAGGCTGTTGTAATGTCCAATTTAATTCATAAAACTATCCTTCGATATTCCGAAACTCAACCGGATTCCAAGCTAAGTAAAGCAGGAGGCAATTCACACACGATGCAGGAGATACCAAGCCCTCCGGATCCCGCTACTCCCAGCGGAAAGATATTTTTGGCTGCAACGAAGTTATTTTCCGAATACGGTTTTAGAGACACCACCACCCGTGCTATTGCCAGCTTAGCGGGTGTGAAGCAAGTGATGTTACATTACTATTTTGGCTCTAAGGTAGATCTATATGAGGCTGTGCTGAAATATGAGGGTATGACGATGTTAGCGGTAATTTTTGGCGAAAACCCCCAACAAAAATCTCCGGCAGAAATGCTGATTGATACACCTATCAGATTGATGGAAGTGATGCACGATAATCCCCAATGGGCATCTTTGCTTCGGCGCGAAATAGCTGATGGAGCTGGTCATCTTAGGAATGCGTTGAAAGATGTGTCCGAGCATGGACCTTTGGGGGCAAATCTACATTTTCATGATGCTTATCTGGAGGCAGTACGCACCGGAAAAGCCGTGAAACTCCCCATAGAAGCAGTGCGCGAATGCTTGTTAGCTATTGGATACAGTGCTATATATCTGGCACCTTTGATCTCCATGATAAACGAACGCGATTTTCATGACGAAACTGTTTGGGCAGAGTGGAAGTTAACCTTAAGTACCATTCTTAAAAGAGGTTTGCTCACTTCGGATTCTGATACCCAGGGAACGTAACAACAGTCGCCTCGACTGTTTGCACACGAGGCGTGTGCCTGTACGATGGATGGCACTATTTCTGGATTGGGAAAGCGCTTATTCGTAACAACAGTCGCCTCGACTGTTTGCACACGAGGCGTGTGCTTGTACAGTGTATGGCACTATTTCTGGATTGGGAAAGCGCTTTTTCGTAACAACAGTCGCCCCGACTGTTTGCACACGAGGCGTGTGCCTGTACGATGGATGGCACTATTTCTGGATTGGGAAAGCGCTTTTTCGTAACAACAGTCGCCCCGACTGTTTGCACACGAGGCGTGTGCCTGTACGATGAATGGCTCTGCTTTTTCCTATATGGAAGATGGCTGTCATCCTGCATGAAATAAGGAATCATTACGGAATGAATAAGGATGAAGTCCTTAATGATTCCGTATTGATTCCTTAAATGAATCAAGGAAGAAAATATAGCTTGACCAAAACCCTATTCCCACAAAATTGCCCAAATACCTTTAATCTCAGCCAGAGAGCTGGAAAGGAGAAAATATGACGCCAAGCCCTCAATTTATCGGACGCAATGTGTTCGACCTCGACGATTATTCCCCCGAAGAAATCATGTTCATTTTGGAAGCAGCCAAAGGCATGAAGGAAATTAACTTGCGGGAATACAAAAAGATCCCCACCTTACGCGGAAAAACCGTGTGTACCCTGTTTATTGAAAACAGCACCCGTACCCGCATGAGTTTCGAGCTTGCTGCAAATCGCCTGAGTGCAGATGTGGTTAGCTTTCAAGCCAGTATTTCTGCTCTGCAAAAAGGTGAAAGCCTGCAAGATACAGTTTACACCCTTGATGCCATGGGGATAGATCTGTATTGCATACGTCATACCAGCCCGGGAAGTCCGCAACTTGTGCATAAGTACTCCGGCAAACCTGTAATTAATGGAGGTGATGGACGCCACGCTCACCCCACTCAGGCTTTGCTGGATATATTTTCCATCTGGGAAAAACTGGGTGACCTGAAAGGGCTGAAAATTACCATAGTAGGTGATATTCTTAATAGCCGGGTGGTTCGTTCCAACCTTATCGGAATGCAAAAATTAGGTGCAAAGGTTACAGTTTGCGGACCCAAAACCCTGATGCCGGGAAACATGGAAAATGTATATGGCTGCCGGGTGGAATATGACCTCGCCAAAGCCTTGCAAGACGCTGATGTTGTGATGGGATTACGCATGCAATTAGAGCGGATGACAGAGGGATTATTCCCCTCTTTGGAAGAATACAGCAAACACTATGTGCTCTCCAGGGATACCCTGAAATACGCCAAAAAGCATGCCTTGATAATGCATCCCGGACCCATGAACAGAGGTGTGGAAATACTTCCGGAAATTGCCGATGGACACCAAAGCGTAATAGTGCAACAGGTTGCCAATGGTGTGGCAGTTCGCATGGCTTTGATGTTTTTGATTTTAGGCGGAAAGGCTTAGGTTTGAAGTGAAAAGGTGAAAAGGTGGAAAGGTGAAACCAAGGTTGTTTTTCAATCCCACTTGTGCCGATGAGGACATCAGCACCCCTTTGGAAGGTTGTAACATAGGATTGCATCCTGTTGTTCACCGGTATTTGTAATGCCGGTTCCAAGTGAAAAAGTGAAAAGGTGGAAAGGTGAAACCAAGGTTGTTTTTCAATCCCACTTGTGCCGATGAGGACATCAGCACCCCTTTAAAAGGTTGTAACATAGGATTGCATCCTGTTGTTCACCGGTATTTGTAATGCCGGTTCCAAGTGAAAAGGTGAAAAGGTGAAACAGGGTTTGATTTTGAACATGTTTTCGGTGTTCTCGGTGGTAAAAATGAAAGGTGAAAACCCTTAAAGATAATAGGCTACACTCATAGGAGATTTAAATGAAAATACTTATAAAAAACACCAAGGTATATCAGGATGGAAAGCTTCAAACAGCGGATTTATTGATAGACCGTAAACGGATTGCCAAAATTGCTCCTGCAATAGATATTGCAGCAGATAAGGTTATAGATGCTGCCGGGGCTTGTGTTTTTCCAGGATTTATAGATTTGCATGTGCATTTGCGTGAT
>JAQVMI010000095.1 GCA_028703735.1 Candidatus Cloacimonadota bacterium
CTTATTAGCGAGCTTATCAACAAAACTATGAAACAAGCTGAAACTACCCGAAAGCACTTACTTCCGTATATAATATCAGGTGTATCAGTCTTCCTTTCGATAATAGCAATAATCATATCATCAGCCCATTGATAAGAGAATGGAATCTGCGAAATACATCGACGAATTGAACGCTATTGACCTCAATTCGCCAGATATGGATTGGAAGAAGGACTTTACCCAAAAATTGACGGCTCACAAAGTTGATGGCAGTTTGATTGAAGCAGTTTGCGCAGCGGAGTTTATGTCAAGGTACATATTCGATGAACGAAACATTCCTGATGACTTATTCAAAGCTTATCATGCTTCGTTTGGCAATAGTGGAATGACACTTCATGAACATTACTTGCAGATGCTTGAAAATGGGGATAGTAGTGTAAGTGGATTTGTAAGCAATTTAAAGGGTAAATTGTTCGAAATGAGATTAGAACCAATGTTGGAAGAGAAGTTTACAAACTTCGATTTTACGATATCAAGCAATCCGATTAATCAAGTATGGGATTTAGCTGGGGTTAACACTGTTACCGGCGAACAATTACTGGTTCAGGCTAAAATGGGTGCTTCATCCTATGCATCAGATGTCTTAGAGAGGATGCATGATAATCCACATGTTCTGTATGCCCTAAGCGATGATCTTGCACATAAGATTACAAGTATTGATCCTACTTTGGCTGACCACATATTTACTGGAGGCTTTGATTCAGAGTCATTTACAGATGTTACTAACGCTGACCTGGACACACTTGCTGCTAACATGGGAATAGATATACCTGATTATGTTGAGGATCTGCTGCCCTATGTAACAGAGATTGCATTAGTTATCCGTTTCCTTATTGATATAGTCAACGTGAATAATGACTATAAGAACGTTGGTGCAAGTGACAAAACTAAACTCTATGCATTTAAACTGATTATGCTGATGACAAGGTTTGGTGTTAGCGCAGTTTGCGTCCCTTTAGGTGGGATAATCGGAACTACTATCCCTGTTCCAATTGCAGGGTCTGTCGCTGGTGCGATAGCTGGTGCTTGGTTTGCTGGGAAGGTTAACAAATCACAAAAACCGCATTTCCACGAAGTTTCTCTATGGTTACTTGGGTTATCGTCGGATGATTTGTTTTACATGAGGAATAAAAAGCAAATTGATCTAATTGGATTATCCTTCAGAGATACAGCTAGCCCCCTTAGGTCTTGAGATCATTTACGCGAAATGGATATACACAATGAAACAAGTATAAATTACAGCTAAAGCTGGAAGGAGACAAACATGTCAAACATTCTTAGTATTGATGTTGGCGGAACAAGAATTAAAGCCGCTGTCATTCCAAACGATGTATCATTAGAGAAGCTTCAATCAATAAACGTTGAGGTAATTAGTAACAGGGGATGGTTAAATGGTAACCTCCCAAGGATCGTTGATCCTAATCTATGGGCAAGCTTCACGAATAAAAAGTTCAAATTAGATACGGTTGACTCCATTGCTATTGATGGTCCTTGGGGGGTAAAGCCTACCGGAATTTATGGCTATTATGTTGATACCTTTGGAATACCACGTGATTTATCAAGCAAACTGTGTGAATACTCTAATAAAAAAGTGTTAAACTGCTTAAATGATGCTGAAGCATGGATGAAAGGTATGATTAGATACTATCAGCTCTCCAAACAAGAGATCGTATTTCCTGTACTTGCTGTCATCCTTGGCACGGGCACTGGATTAGCATTTGCAGACTCGAATCATCATATCCAGGGCATTGAGCTTAGCGCAATAAACAGTCCTTTCGATCGTTTAAGAAGATACGAGAAGTTCAATTACGCTTATGAGATACATAACATTCTTTCAGAGAAAGGTTTCTTTGGAAGCCTGACTAATAAAGAAGAACGAAAGCAATGGGACTATGACAAAGTTAGAGCAGAATACACTCTTAGAATAGGTGGGCTGGTGAAAGATATCTTACCAGCATTGAAAAATAAACCATCGACGATTATAGTTGGGGGTGGATTCTCAGAATATGTTTCGCAAAGGACAGTACAAGAATACACGAATATTTCAGTAAGAGTAATCCGAAAACTCGATTTAGATATTAATCCTGATTTGATCCCTTTGATCGGAAACATCACTGACATTGTGTGATGTAATTTTGATTGTTTTGGATTGAATACATTTAATAAAGGATAGGTCAGTATGACAGATTTCTACAAAGGTAAACTCGATGAAGCTGGCAACCTATACATTAAATACGGATTGCTACAGAAGTGGCATCCCATCAAATGCGAATACAATGGTCAAAAACCTTGTGGGAAATGGTGCCAAAAGTTTGGGGAACCACATGAGGAGTATTTTGGGACCCAGGACGAAGATGAAGATGAAGATAACCAAAGCGTATACCGAACCATCGTTAGCATCTGTTACGATACAATGTCTTTCAAGGAATTCATTGAACCAGAAAGGGAGGACAGGTAATAATTACAACATTCCCATGTATTTGTAACAACCAAGGAGATACTGTTATTGCTCCTGTTAAGGTTTGTGTTGAGAAATCAAAGGAAAAGGAGAAATCATGTTAAAGACACACGACAGATTCGTTAACAATGAACTACTAAAGTTCATTTCACGTCCTCAGTATGAGAATAGCTGTTCTATCACTTCGTTAACAGCGGTGTTTAATTACTTGTTTGCAGAGAAAATCGGCATTAAAACATCAAATGAACTGGCAGTTATAGCTGCGAACAAACCTGCTAAAGATGTAACGGGTGCCGGAAACAAAACAGTTATGGAATGGTTTAATAAGTTGTGCATACATTATGGAGTGAATGGCAATTGCAGTTACTATCTTAGACGTAAAGAAGTTGAAGACTGGGATAATAACCCCAATCTGATATCCAAACTTAAAAAAGACATCAAAAGTAATGATATTGCCCTAATCTATCACCTTAAGAATCACTATAATGTAGTAGTGGGATACTTTGAACACTCTGAAAACCCTGATGACGCTTATGATGATGAAGCAAGCTTGCAAAGATGGATTATTCTGGGTGAACATTCAGACTACAACCCAATCTCAAAAATTACACAAAGAGCTTTAAAAGCAATTCTTCCGGAAGATAAATACAATCTAATTATGGAAAGTGTCGGACGTACTCCTATCTGGTCACGGAGATGGAAAAGCATTAGACATGATTTGATGAAAACGCCCATTCACTGCGTTATGGTGTTTAATAGGGAAAGCTAAGTAACAACAAACTATAAGTATAAGGCTTTTAAATTGATAAGATTATGATTCACCTTACTAAGTCCGATATTGTCTGTTTTCTGGGAGATGCAATAGTAAACGCTGCAAACTCATCCCTATTGGGTGGTGGCGGAGTTGACGGAGCTATCCACAGAGCTGCGGGAATGGGTTTGTACGAAGAGTGTAAAACCTTGGGCGGTTGCATACCCGGTGATGCAAAAGTAACCGGTGGATACAAGCTAAACGCCAAATATGTGATCCATACGGTTGGTCCTGTTTGGCAGGGTGGAGGTAATAATGAGGCAGAAGTATTGGCTTCATGTTATAAGCAGTGTATGGAAATTGCGATAGAAATGGGCTTGGGTTCCATAGCTTTCCCTAATGTTTCCACGGGTGTATATGGCTTTCCCAAACCCTTGGCTGCGGATATTGCAATTGCCACCGTTAAGCAGATGCTGTTGCTGAAGCCGGAGATGGAGGTATATTTCGTTTGTTTTGATGAAGAGAACTACCGGTTGTACAAAGAACTAATGTAGCGATGGCTTCAGCCGGTGGTTTCACCGGATTAATCCGGTTTTGGTATAGGACGATGTTCTTGATTTCGGGAATGGTTTTAACAACCGACTGAAGTCAGTGAAACTACCTGCTGAAGCAGGCGTTACTTGGGTTGACGATGTTTTTAGAAAAAGGAATAACGAGGTGAATGATGCTAATCGATAATGCCTATTATCAATGTCAGTACTGCCTGGCGGTGCAGGAAGTGGAATACGCTACTTCCGGCAGTACTTTTAATGTTACTTATTGGACAGATTGTTTTATGCACACGCCACTATGGATAGATAAACCGAAGATTATCAAGTGCTGGAATTGCGGAAAGCTGCATTGGGTGGAAGATTTACCGGAATACACCGGTGAAAAGGACAATTGGTATCACACCGACAGGAAACAAAGTGCGGGCTTTAAGATAAATCCGGATATGCCGATGTGGAAGGATTATGATAAGCTTAGCCAGGATGATTATCATTACATCCTGGATAATAGGCTTTTCCGTGGAACAATGAATGAGCAGGAAGTGAGGTTACAGGCTTTTTGGGCGAGGAATGATAAATACCGCTACCCGGTTGGGTGGTTTGACTACACAGAGTACATCCCGGGGGAGCAAGAAAACAAAATCATTGAAGTTGGTCCGCGGGTAAAAGACCCGAACGAAGGGAATCTTGAGAATGCCACCCAGCGCGAGATTGATAATATTGAAGCGTTGCTTGCTATGATTGTTACTGCCAACAATGAGGAGAGTAAGTTCTTACAAGTGGAATTGCTAAGGGAACTTGGCAGGTTCGAAGAGGCAATCTTGTTGCTGGATTCTATCCCCCCAGATGTTGAAAATGATGACGTAATTACAAATGCTCAGCGGGGCTTTTGCATGGAAAGTTGCACTTGCGTGCGGGAAGTGGAATAACCCAGGTTTGATTTAGCAAAAGCGATGAGGAATCCAGTGAAAGCAATAGGTTAAGAACGGAAGCCATGAACGCCAGATTAGCGAAACGAGAAAGAAGACATTAAGATGCTTAGCGGGGATTGACTGTAAAATACCTAATCCATACCTTATGTCCTGTTTAGCAAGGTGGCGGAAACAAAGATAAGAGGAAATAATGCTATATATAAACCAACCAGAGACGGCCTATAGGTCACTTACTATTGTACAGGGAAGAGTTACCATTGATTCGTACTTCCAGAGCTTAAGTATTCCTTATGAAATAAAGGACAGATTGTTGGTGCATATACAGGGTAATCACTATGACAAATACGAAATCCAGGCAAATGGTGAAAGTTATTGTTACTATTCTGATGTTACCTCAGTGTTTGGCAGGGGGATAGTGTTCGATAATGCATTAGGATTGGATTATCCTGATTTGGATACCGCTTACCCGCTTGAGGCTGTACTTGGTGATATGTATAAAGAGATCAAAGAGAAATGGGAAGCAAACGGCAAAGAATATAGTAAAATATATGTTGTATTTCAGCCATGCGCAAGTGATGATGTATCACAAAGCATAGCCTTCTACCACACCGGTGAAAACGTAATTATGGTAGCACTATTTAAAAGTTGGTATCGGGAACTGAACATGGTGGATGATTACCCGATTCTGCATAGTTACAATTTATACAAGCTTTTCATATTTCACCAGGTTAGCCACATTTTGGAGGAGTATGATCCCATTAATACCGAAACAGAGCTAATGCAAAACTACCAGCCTGTAATAGGCATTGACTGCATGGACTTTACCCCACTTTCTGAAAGATCATTTGCAAATGAGTATGTAAACTACACTTTCTGGACGCATAAACCAGGGGCATTTTCAGATAATAAAGAAAGGTTAGCATTTAAGCTTGGAGCGCAATTTGGCATTCATTCAGAGCTTTTTACATCCGCAGAACTAATACAATCGATTAGAGATGCAAGTATTGATGCTGCTATACAACGAAACTTGATAGAAGATCTTGGGTAATGAAAGGCACTTAATCTCTGCTAATCCTGGATCTGATTCATACATTGCTATGCTTACTCGTATCCATAGGAGCGGAACCGAAAATAGAAATGGGCTGCGTAGTGTTGGTATCTAATCCATGATCATTACAAGTGGATCGCTGTAGTCCTTGATGCCGCTAAAATGAAGGAAATCTCAAAGATAGGGAAGGCATCAACGACTCCAGACTTAGATACTTTGCTTTAAGCTCAATTGTTCAATGCACTTAAAGCACTAAGGGTTTCCTGTGTTTCAGGGTTATCTTCGCCAAATTGTTCTGATCGGATGGCAAGAGCTTTGTGGTAGTAATCCTTGGCATTATCCACCTTATTCAATTCGTGGTACAAACATCCCAAATCATGATAAGTTTCGGCAAGTTCGTGATGATTTGGCTGCAATTTGGCTTCCTTTATCTTTAAAGAGTCCTTAAAGTGCTGCTCTGATTTCTTAAAATTGCCCTGCTTTTGATACAATCTGGCTAAATCGTTCAGGGTATCGGCGTATTCGTGATTATCTTTGCCAAAAGCTTTTTCACGAATTTGCTTTGCTTTAAGGAACAAATCCTCTGCTTGCTGGTATTTTTTCTGTTCCACATAGGTATTTGCCAAATCATGATAGGAATCTGCCAAATCGGTGTGGTCGCTTCCCAAAGTTTTTCCTTTTATTGCCAAAGCCTTGCTGTGCAGGTTTTCCGCTTTTTCCATCAATCCTTGCTCTCTATAGCATTCGCCCAATCCTTGCAGAGATTCTGCCACATCCAGGTTTTCGGGTTCCAAGGTTTTTACCCTTATTTCCAAAGAACGCAAAAATAGCTTTTCTGCTTCTTCATATTTTCCCATAATCATATAGTGTTGAGCCTGATCATGAAAGGTTTCCGCAAGCTCAGAATGCTGGCTGCCATAAATCTTTTCCCGCATTTTGCTTACCTGCTCGTATAGTTCTCCGGCTTCTTTGTTTTTGCCGGATTCGCTATATATATTTGCCAATAGATTTAATGAATCGGCAATATCATGATGTTCCGCAGGAAGGATTCTCTGCCTTATTTCCAGTGCTTTTTGCACATACTCTTCTGCTTTATCCCACAATCCCTTATCCAGATACAGTTCTGCCAGATTATGTTTAGATTCGGCAAATTCTATATGATCGCTACCCAATGTTTTACGCCTAATGTTCATAGC
>JAQVMI010000096.1 GCA_028703735.1 Candidatus Cloacimonadota bacterium
GTTTGTAAACAGCAGGTTCGTGATTTATAAGCCCTTATTCCTCCGAGTGATGCATCAGCCTCTCTATAAGGTGGGATTTTTTTGCGATACGAAACAGCCAGTAAACAATAGCTACGGTGAGAACAAGCACAATTCCACCAATCACAATTAGCATCCAGGGAAAGCTTTTCTCCATTTCCACGGTCATTAGTTCGTATTTATTCCACATGGCATTTGTATCAAAACTCCAGGATATGGTGTTTGTAGCGATGTCCACGTTTTCGGGTTTGGCATTTGTGGATACAATTTTCCAGGGCATGTGAATCTTGTATTTCCACACTGGACTTTCAGTTTGCATGCGGCTGAAGATGTTTTCAAAATCGTCATCGCTTTCCTGGCTGCCCAAGGCTATTCTGCGCTTAAAGGTTATTCTGCGACCCTGTTCTTTATTAAGGGTTATCTTACCCCAAAAATCTGCGGCACCAAGTTGGTCATTAACATTGTTGAACGCTTCTACGCTTTTGAACTTGAACTCTATGGAATATATCGCATCTGCACCCTTTCTGATAACATTGTAATTTTGTAAACTGATGCCAGGAAGAGAAGCTTTACGAATAATCTCTTCCGGGTTTTCGTAGGGTGAACGGTGCGTAACGCGTAGCTTGGCTCTGCCAGAGCCATCATGATTAAGCCAAAGCTCTTCATCATAATGCACACATCCGGCAAGCACAAACAGCGTTAGTAAAAGCAATGCGAGGCGTTTCATCAACAATTTCCTTATATTATTTAGGCAGTTTAAAACAGCAAAACTAATAGCGATCTTTTTGGCAAGGAAATTCTTAGGGAAGATAATTGTACGGCATAAGCTATCCACCCCATTTTTGTATTCCCTGATCACTTTGTATTGTTACACGGATAAAGCGGAAAAACGGATATTGATGGATTTTTTACGTAAAAAGCATCTATTAGCCCACGAAACTCTCTTTTACTCTTTTACTCTTTTACTCTTTGTATAAAATGCTAAATAGCATCTAATGGCTGATGATGCTCTCTCATTTCCTCATTGAATTAGTTGTTAAATTCGTGTAGTCGTGATTATTTTTGGAGCAAGCCAGTTTCACATAGTTCTTGACACATTTCCCTGCATTCAAGACTTGGCAATATTAGAAAAATAAGGTTCTTTCTGGAGGAGAACATGAATATCCAAGACGATTTACTGTACACTGAAAGCCACGAATGGGTACGTGTGGAAGGCGATCTTGCCACCATCGGAATCAGCGATTTTGCTCAACACGAATTAGGCGATATCGTATTTGTAGAGCTTCCTGAACCCGGGAATAAAGTTTCTGCGGGTGAACCTTGTGGCTCTATAGAAGCTGTGAAAGCTGTGGAAGATCTTATTTCCCCGCTTAGCGGCAAAGTAGAAGAAAAGAATAGCGATTTGGAAGATAGCCCGGATCTTATTAACAAATCTCCTTATGAAGATGGCTGGTTAATTAAAATCCGTCTGTCCAATTTGGATGAACTGGAGAACCTGCTTACAGCAGTTGAATACCAGAAAAATATCCCGGAATAAGCTAAAAGACAATTACCAAGAGATAAAAGAAACCGGTGATAGAAAAAAGCAGCAGTTTCCTCATTATTCTTTCCGCTCCCTCTGGAGGCGGGAAAAGCACTATTCTGAATGAGATTCTAAAGGTAACCGATAATATCGATTATTCTGTGTCCTACACCACCCGAAACCCGCGTGGAGTGGAACAAAATGGTATTCACTACAATTTTGTGGACGAAGCAGAATTCCTTACCAGAATAGATAGTGGGGATTTTTTGGAACATGCCAGGGTTTTTGGCAACTGGTATGGCACCAGTATCAGCTACATAAAATCCCGGCTGGGAAAACACCGTCACGTGATTATGGATATTGATGTTCAGGGTGCCAGTCTGATAAGTGCCACAGATATACCCTATGTGAAGATATTTATTATTCCTCCTTCGATGGAGATACTAAAGCAGCGGTTAGTGTTAAGAGCTACAGACAGTCCGGAAGAGATTGCCAAACGCCTCAGAACTGCCCATGACGAACTTGCCTACATTCCACATTACGATTATCTGGTGGTTAATGATGATTTAACCCAGGCAGTGGAAGATGTTTTGGCAATTATAAGAGCCGAAGAGAACCGAGTGCACAGATACAGCAAACCTGTGGAAGGTTTTTGGTCTGGTGAAAAAAATACCTAATACAGATCATAATGGTCTGGGTACAATAAACAGGAGAATAACCTAATGATTAACGAAAAGATCGAAAGCTTCTTGGAAAAAGTGGATATGAACTATCTGTTCTGCCTTCTCTCCAAGCTTGAATCACAGCGTCTTAATCAGTTTCCCACCTACGTGAAGCATAAATTTCCGGAAAAAATAACCGTGATGGCTATGGAACACGTGGCAGATAATGAAGTCCCGGATTATATTTCCGAGCTTGCCGAAGCAGAGCTTGCCATGCAAAGAGAAGAAAACCCCTTCCAGGATGATGATATGGGAGATTTCGCAGAAGAGACTATAGATGATTCCGAGAAATTCATCGAAGATTTAACCAAAGATACTTTGGGAAGCTTTGAAGATGATGACGAAGAGGATTTTTTTGGGGAAACGAACGATCCTGACGACGAAGACGATTTATAAAGAATGTCAATTAGTGCTCTTCGACAATATCTGGAGCTATTAAAATATAGCGGAATAAAAGAATTATACCGTCCTAAAAGCCAAAAGGCAGCATTGCTTGCCAAGCATCAGGAAGGTTATTCAAATTGCACCCTGTGTCCCTTACACACAGGGCGCATTCGTTTTGTGTATGGAGAGGGTATTCCCGATGCTTTGGCTATGGTAATTGGCGAGGGACCGGGAGAACAGGAAAACCTGACGGGACGTCCTTTTGTTGGTGCAGCGGGTGGTTTGTTGGATAAGATGCTTCTTGCCATAAACATAAAAAGGGAAGATGTGTATATTGCGAACATAGTTAAGTGCCGTCCTCCTGGAAACCGCAATCCCGAATCCAACGAACGTTTAGCCTGTATGCCATATCTGGTGGAGCAGATAGAGATAATTCAGCCAAAGCTTATCTTGATTTTGGGGCTGGTAGCAGCTCAAACCTTGTTAGCTAACACAAACACCCTTGGTTGGCATAGGGAGCAAACGCATTCCTTTTTGGGCATTCCGGCTTATGTTACCTATCATCCTGCAGCTTTGCTCCGCAACCCAAATTGGAAGAAACCAGCCTGGGAAGATTTGCAGGCTTTTCAAAAAGTATATCAAAAATTAGTGTAGCAGGTGCTTATGCGCAAGCCATTGTTGCTGATCATTTTCTGCTTTATCATCGGCTTATCCTTTGCCAAGATTGCCATTTTTGGCGATACCCGCAGCAATCCCGAAATTCATCGCAGTATTGTAGCAGCCATAGTTAAACACTCACCAGATATAGCTTTCCATACAGGAGATTTGAACAGCAAGGGTTTGCAGCAAAGCGAATATGACTTGTTTCACCAGATAAATAAACCTCTTACCTCTATCTGTCCTCTGTATCCTGCCCGAGGGAATCACGAACGATCCTTACAGCTTTTTACAGATAACTTTCCGGTAATGAAACAAAGCAGCTACTACACCGTGATTCACGATAGCATAAAATTCATAATTCTGGATAGTGTATTGGATTTGCAGCCTTCATCACTTCAATACAAATGGTTGCAAGATCAGATACAGGATTCACTGCCTGCCATCCTTATTTTGCACCATCCCGTCTTTAGCTCGGGAGAGCATAGCGATGAGCTGGGGCTAAAACAATTCTTACCTCAGTTGTTGCAAAATTCCGGAGTTTTTGCGGTTTTTAGTGGACACAATCACATTTATGAAAGATCCATTTACAAGGGGATAAGCTATATAGTTTCCGGTGGAGGTGGAGCACCACTTCGTGAGCATAACAACGAAAACCCTTACAGCATTGTTTTTGCCAGAGAAAATCACTTCATAATTGCAGACCGCAACCAGAATCAGATAAGCTTCATTGTTTATGCTCTTGATGGCACTGTGTTAGATGAATTTAGCCTAAACTCTGTTCGCTAACTATTTGGTTTATAAATGATGATAACACCTCCTGACACACTTGCAGTTCACGATTTATCCGGGTTTGGGCACACATCACTTATGGTGGTAATCCCCATCTTAACCCGCATGGGGGTGGAAATTACGGCTCTGCCTACTTCGTTGTTATCCACTAATACCGAATTTCCCCAATATGTGATGCAGGATAACACCTTGTTGATGGAAGCAATCCTAAAGCATTGGAAATCTTTGAGCTTGCGTTTTGATGCAGTATACACGGGTTTTTTGGGAAGCACGGATCAGGTGGAATTGCTAATTAAGAATATTCCTGTGCTTAAAACTCCCAATTCCATAGTATTAGTAGATCCGGTTTTAGCAGATTGGGGTAAGCTGTATGGCTGTTATGACCTTCGGATGGTGGAGGCGATGAGAAAGCTGGTATGTGAGGCTGATATCATTACTCCAAATTTAACCGAAGCGGCTTTTTTATGGGCTACAAGTATCCGGAAACGCATGAAGAGGTGGATATTCTATCCTGGTGCAGGAAACTGGCAGCCATGGGTCCGCATCATGTGGTTATCACCAGTGCTCCGGGCATTAGAACCCAAAATGAGCTTTGGGTGCCAAACACTGTGGTATGCTATGACAAGAGCAAGGATAGCCTAATCAGCACCCAATGCAAGTATCTTCCTGTAAATTATCCCGGAACCGGAGATTGCTTTGCTTCGCTGCTTTTAGGTGGGATTCTAAATGGATTCAGTGTGGAACGCTCTGTTCAAGGTGCAGTGGATTTCCTTAGCAAGGCAATTGAACTCAGCATGGGATTGGTGGCAGATCCTAAAAGTGGAATTGCGCTTGTTGCTGCTTTAGCAGAAAACCCCATAGATTTCTATAGTTAAGCAGGCAGAATTTGTGAAAACAATCCTGCTGCTGCTTATCTCGAATATTTTTATGACCTTTGCCTGGTATGGGCATCTGAAACACAAGAATTCTCCTTTGATTGTGGTAATCCTGATTAGCTGGGGGATAGCTTTCTTCGAATATTGTTTTCAGGTTCCCGCAAATCGCATCGGCTATGGTACTTTTAACGCATTTCAGCTAAAAACAATCCAGGAAGTTATAACTCTGGTGGTGTTTTGTGTATTTTCTGTGCTCTATCTAAAAGAAGATTTACGCTGGAATTATCTTGTGGGTTTCTTACTTATTGTGTTGGCAGTTATATTTATCTTCAGGAAGTGGTAGGGTTTTTTAGCTGTTCCCAATAGTCCACAGCTCTGCGGTGATGCGGAATTACAATGGATCCTCCAACTACCAAAGCCACAGAGAATACTTCCTGCAATTCCTCGTCACTTAATTGAAGAGCAAAACACTGTCCCAGGTGATATCTGATACAATCGTCACACCTAAGTACCAATGATGCAACTAATCCTAACATCTCTTTGGTTTTGGCATCTAAGGCTCCGGCAGAATATGTGGATGAATCCAGATTGTAAAAGCGGCGTACATTAAGGTTTGCCTTGCCCAAAGCTAAATCTGTAAGGCGTCTGCGTTCCCGGGTGAAGCTGTTTTCGTTCATTTTTTGCTCCTTATGCTATCCAATATTCTATAAACATCTGCCTCTGTAACCGTTACAGGGTTCAAAGCCATATTACGGCTATTCATTATCTGTGGAATGGAAGCCTCGATGAACTTATCATCGTATTCTATAGTGCTATTGTAGGGCAGCTTGTGCAACCACATAAAGAATTCATCCATACTAAGGTGGATGGCATCAAACAGCTCTTCCAATTCAGCTTTTACCGCAGGTAAATAGAGCAGCATAATCTCTTGCATCACCAAAGCATTGGCAAGCCCGTGAGGGACTCCAAAAGTGGCAGTTAAGGGATATCCTATAGAGTGTTGCAATGTAGTGCTGCCCTGTGCAATTACCATTCCTCCATATAAAGAGGCAAGCATTAGTTCATTGCGGGAGCTGGGATTATCTGGCTGTTGCAAAACAAGGGGCAGGTGCTTGATAATGTTTGATATTCCTTTATGGATAAAGGGTTTCACCACTTGGCTGCGTTGATTGCTGTAAATTCCTTCCAATAAATGGCTCAAGGCATCAAGCGCAGTGTGCAGAGTTACGCTTTGAGGCAAGCTATAGGTGTAGCGTGGATCAAGAATGCTTAGGGTGGGAAAAGCCTTAGGATGACCAAATCCAGCCTTTTTATTGGTGCCGGGATCGCTTAAAACGCTGTATTGAGTAGCCTCTGTTCCTGTTCCGGCAGTGGTTGGAACAGCTATAATCGGGTAAGCATCCCTGAATAATTCTGTTTGATAAAGCTGAGATATATTTAGAGAATTGGCAGCAGCAAGGGAAATAGCTTTTGCAGCATCAATAGGACTGCCACCTCCAATGCCAATCACAAAATCACTTGCTGTGTCCAGCAGCATATCTTTACCCTGCATTATGCATTGTAATTCAGGATTTTCCTTCACTTCAGCAAATGTAGCATAGGCAATACCTAAGCTTGAAAGCATATTGGTGATATCGGATAATGCTCCACACAATTGGGCACTTTTCTTTCCCGTAACTATTAAAGCCTTGTTTCCCAGGGCGGGAATAAAACCTGCTGCACGTTGAACAGCATTATTGCCAAAAACTATGCGTGTAGGGCAGAAAAACATTACATCACCTCAGGGGAATTATCAATTTCCAGAATGATGTACAAAATCGTACTTGCACACGCCACGTGTGCAGACAGCCGGGGCGGCTGTCATTACGAATGGGTACATTCCTAATCTGGAAACTGTAAAATAAACTTTATAGCTACATTCTCTTAGCCTTGCTCTTACGTCAAGAGGATTCTGCATATACTTCCACTAAAAGTCTGGAGTCCAATAGGCTTAAAT
>JAQVMI010000097.1 GCA_028703735.1 Candidatus Cloacimonadota bacterium
TATGAAGGATCAATCTCAGCTTAGTGGCACTTTGAAGTTCTTTGATTACGAAAGTATGGGTATCATCGAAAAAGGAACAGAACGTTTGTTAGTGGTTGCTGTAAACGAAACCCAATGGATTCAGCTTGCCGAAATGCCAACCAATTTCTATACCAAACCTACCCTGCATTGGAGCCTTATAGCACCTAAAAAAGCCAAATATCCTGTGCAGATGACATACTTAAGCGGTGGTTTTAGCTGGGATGTAGCCTACAACACCGTATGGGACGAGAAAACCCTGCTGATGAATTCCTGGGTTACCATTGTAAACCGTTCTGGCAAAGCATTTAACGATGTAACCTTAAAGCTGATTGCCGGTGACGTGAATCAGGTTCAGGATAATTATTTTGGCAAAGGAGGAATGCGTTTCAATGCTGATATGGCTATGGAATCTTCGGCTGCTGCACCTTCCTTCGAAGAAAAAGTGTTTCACGATTTCCACATGTACACCCTGGATCAAAAGGTTTCCTTTGCCAATAACCAGACCAAGCAACTGGAATTGTATCCCCCGCAAAACGTTAAGGCATTCTCTGTTTACGAATATCCAACCTATTCAAGCGGTGTAAGCAGCATGATAAAGTTCAAAAACACGCCCGAAAATGGTGCAGGAAAAGCCCTACCCAAGGGTAGTATTAGAGTTTATAAGCAAGATACAGATGGCAATCTGGAATTTATTGGGGAAGACAGCATAAATCATACCTCCAAGAACGAAGAAATCTCCATCAATACCGGAACAGCCTTCGATCTTGTGGCTTCCACCCGGGTTAAAGAGCAAAAACAAATCTCTCAACGGGTTTCAGAGCGGGTTATCCAGGTAACTTTGAAGAATAACTCCGCCACCAAGAAAAGCATTAATGTGCTGCATCAGCTTTCCACAAGTACCCGCATCACCGAATCTGATAGAAAATACGACAAAGATGCAAACGATAAAGTAACCTACACCATCGAAATTGCTCCAGATAAGGAAGTTATCTTCTCCTTCACGGAAAGAAGCGAATACTAAAGAACCTTTTTTAGAACAAGCGGAGACGCTATGCGTGACAAGATATTTACCAACATCGTGGGAATTCAACGCGAGATGTTGAAGCTTTTGGGCGAAGTGTCTGCCCTTACCAATAGTCCTTTGGCGATAGAGGATGCCATCGATGATGTATGGCATCCTAAATGCGATGTGTTTCAAACGGATACTCAATGGATTGTGGTGGCAGAACTTGCAGGTGTGGAAAAAGACGAAATTAGCATCTCCATCTCTCCCGAATATTTGCGAATCAGTGGAATCCGCAGTTTCACCTCCACAAATTGCCCTCTCTGCTACTTCAGTATGGAGATCGAAACAGGCAAGTTTGACAGGCGGGTATATTTCCCCGATACTCCGGTTGATAAAGAAAACCCCAAGGTAAGCTATATCAATGGAATCCTGCGCATAGCCTTTAACCTGAATCCGGTAGTAGAGAGGATTATAACCGTAACATAGCTTTGTAACATAGCTTTGCAAGCTGTTGTACCAGCCGGTTTGTAACCGGCTGGATTTTGTAACCGCCGTAACAAGGTTGGGCTACAAACCCAAACCTTACAACAGGATAAAATCCTATGTTACCGTAACATAGCTTTACAAATTGTAGCAGCGCATTTGTAATGACAGCCGCCCTCGGCTGCCTGCACACGAGGCGTGTGCAAATACGATAATGTAGTGTCATTCTGGAAACTGTATTACAGAGATAACTCGCTTACCCAAAGAAAAACCTCTTTGTTCATCCCAATAATCGTTTCCAAATCGGGCTCTTCAACAAAGGGATAATGATCCAAAGCTTTTTGCACCAAAGAGCTTATGGAGGTGAAGGGAATTCTGCCACTTAAAAAAAGCCGGGAAGCAGCTTCCACCGCAGCGTTCATCACTGTGGGGTATATCCCGCCTGCCTGGGCAGCTTTTAGCCCAATAAAAAACAAGGGATAACGGTCTTGATCTATTGCTTTAAAGCTTAGCTCTGAAAGCTGGGTAAGATCGGTTTTAACCAGATTGGATTTCGCCCTATTAGGGTAGGTAAGTGCATACAGGATAGGTAGTTTCATATCGGGAGTGCTAAGCTGAGCCAAAAAAGAGCCATCAATGAACTCCACCAGGGAATGAATGATGGATTGGGGATGCATAACTGCAGTAATTTGCTGATAAGGCAGCTTAAACAGCCAATGTGCTTCGATAACTTCCAGGGCTTTATTGAACATGGTGGCGGAATCCAGGGTAACCTTAGCGCCCATGCTCCAGTTTGGATGCTGCAAAGCCTGTGCAGGAGTGATATTGGCAAAATCCTTCAAGGGTAAATCTCTAAATGCTCCTCCGGAGGCAGTGATGTGAAGCTTGCGGATTTCATTGGCTGGATGAACTCCAATGGCTTGAAAAATGGCACTGTGTTCGCTATCCACCGGAATAATGGGATGGGAAGAGCGTAATTTGGCTATCAAATGCCCTGCCATCACCAAAGATTCCTTATTCGCCAGGGCAAGCTTTTTATCCCGCTGCAATATCGCAAAACTGGAGGAAAGCCCGGCAGAACCACTAATGGCATTTATGGCAATGCTATAATCTTCGCTCTGTAAAGCTTGCAGCAATTCGGTCTCGCCAAAATACAAACGTAATTGCTGGTTTTCGTGGCGTAATTTCTGCTGTAAGCTCTTGTCCGAAATACCCGTGAAAACAAGGCAGGGTATATTATAATCTGCTGCTATTTTTAGTAGTTTGGGGTAATCCTGATGTGCAGAAGCAAGCCCAATTTGGTAGTGTTGCTCTTTTGCAACAGACAGGGTGGATGTCCCGATAGAGCCTGTAGCACCTAAAAGGGCTATTAGCGGTTTTACCATTGATAGGAGGCAGAAATCCTTTGTGAATACCCCAAAGCATCCTCAGAACCATTACGGAAAGCATAGTTTATCCCAAAGGCTTTATGCCGGATACCGATGCCGGCTGTAACAGTATCCACATCGTAACCGCCTAACAAACGCAAAGCAGGAAAAGGCTCCACAGCTATCCCTGCATGAAAATCTGCGCTTAAGAAACCGGCATTCACTGTGGCATCTCTATCCTCTGCAAGGATTTCGCTGCGCACTGCAAGATGCAGGGGAACTATGCCCAAGGGTTCAAAATCGTATGCAAGCTCCACATCCAGATTGGGGTTTACGAATTCGTATTCACCGCTTTCCCACAGCACCTGCGTGCTGAAGAAATCTCGCAAGTTAGCTCCCAGCCTGGCGTTATCGGTTGCTTGCCACAAAAACCCCAGATCTGCCCCAAAGGCGTATCCGCTATGTGTAGCCAGGGTGCGATAGGCAAATTTGGGAGATAAGCCCATATAAATATTATCTTTAAGCTGTCTGGCAATTCCTGCTGTAATAATGAAATCTTGGTTGCTAACAGTTTTCCAAACTATGGGACGGTTTTCATTGCTGATAGGTTCATCGGGATTTTCCAGATGGGTAAGCTTTACTTTATCGATGCTTAAATGATTGATACTTATGGAGGTGCGGCTATCTGATCCCAAACATAGGCTTAGCTGATTTTGGTTCATTAAGCCTTCAAAATGCTGAGATCGCATTAGCTCTATACCCCGGGAAGGATTCATACCCAAAAGTGCCGGATTCCACCACCCCGCCGCAAAAGAATCGGTATAGGTAAGCCCTGTGCCACCCATTGCCGTGGAAAGAACTCCGGGGCTGATGGCAAAGATTTCGCCCGCATATTTAGTAGCACTTAATGGCAAAGCCAAAAGCAGTATAGCGATTACTATTTGTAAGATTTTCATATATTTCACCTATGAACAATATACCTCATTTGAGGGCGATGTAAAATAGAAAAATAGTGAGGGGGAAAAGATGGTGGGCCCAGAGGGAATCGAACCCCCGACCAACCGGTTATGAGCCGGTAGCTCTACCAAACTGAGCTATAGGCCCCCAAACACTGCTTTCGTGCAAGAAAAATTGACTGTGCATTTTCGTCAAGTGGAAAAAGTGAAGGCGACATCATCAGGATTGAGATGTAACCCCAATCCTACAGCCCGGTATCTTTTCAATGTTATACTTTTGAGTTGCATATCACTGCTATTCAGATTGGATTTCTACTCCAAACAGCATTTCCACCTCACTATTGGTTAAGCTTCTTCCGCTTGCTTCCAGGCTTTGTAGCAGCAAAGCATCTTCCGGACGGTTAAACATAACAGCTTTTACCTGGTAAAACCTTGAGGGAGCGTAAGTAACTGCTCCGCTATGAGTCCACAACAATTGCGGAGTAACTGCCAAAGTCCAATAGTGATTACCCGTGGTATCCTGCGAGTACAATACCAAATAGCGATCCGGAGTAAGGGCTTGCCCCACTATATTGGTGGTTACAGGATCCCAAGAAAGCTGAATATCCTGTTGTTGCAGCGAAATCTGTAGATTCTGAACTGCTGATGGAGGAGCAAAAAGCCCTACCCCTGTTAGGGTTAGCTCCACAAAGGGTGTAATGGGATCGTTGCTTTGAATATACATATAATCTACATTGGTACCTAATAAAAGAGGAGTGAAGGTAACAGTAAATTGCCTGGAACCACCCGCAGGAATACTAATTGGTTTGGATGGAGCCGCAACTGTATAGGCAGAGGGATCTTCCAAAATCATAATGTTATGAATCACAAGTAAGGCAGTGCCGGTATTTACTATCTGAATTGTTTGGGGATTACAGGGAATTCCCACGTATTGAGAGCCGAAATCCTGGATTAATCCATCTGTGATAGTTATTTCCGGATATGGGGTCTTGGCAGTATCTTCGGCAAAAAGGTAATAAAACCCGAATAATCCCATTATACCAATAAGCAGCCAACGTTTCATTTTATCTCCCTATCTAAGTTTAGCTGTCGGGCAATATCTTCCCAACTTCGGCGTTTGTTAGCGGTAATTAGTTCGTCCAATTGTGCTAAACCATTCTTGCTATATACCTTAATGGCTTTCACTCTATAGAACATATCCGGGGCAAAATAGGCGATGTCATTATGCGAAAAGCTGGTGGAGCTTGTATTTCCCAAATACCAGAAATAGGCATCATCCGGAATTTCGCTAAAAAGCACAATGTATCTATCCACGCTGATAGGATTTCCCAATACATCCAAAACCACAGGATCCCAGCTAAGGTTCATGCTGTTTCCTGTTCTTTGCAGAACAAGATTCTGGGGTGATCTTGGGGCAGCGTTATAAAAGCAAGTACCACAAAGAGCTACAGGTAGCTGCTGACCATTTATCGCATTGCTGAAAATGTTCATTGTCCCGGTAAAATTGCCTACAATTTCTGGAGTGAAAACAAGCTGGATATCCAGTGTTGCTCCTGGTGATACCTGATAGGGAAAACCTTCGGTCTCTACCTTAAAGCCATAATTGGGTAGTAAGAATGTAGCTCCATTTACCCGCAGGGTGGATGTCCCTGTATTCTGTATCGTTACAGTTTTAGTCATGGAAGAAGATCCCAATTGGACATCACCAAAATTAACGGTGCTTTCGCCTATATTGGCTATCATGGGAATTCCTTGTAATCTGATAACAGCTTCGGGACCAAAAGCGGAACCCGAAAAACTGTGGTCAATAGCCTGAGCAGAAGCGTAATAATTAGTATTCGGAAGTGGTTCAAAATAGTATTTTATCCTTCCCGGATTCACGGTGCGTCTATATCCTCCCACAGTTTCCACCACAGATAGTATATCCTCACCCCCAGAGCGGGTCCCGATTCTAAGGCTGTAGCTAAGCCCATTAAAAGGCGTAGTGGTATCTGTAGCTCCGGTAAATACTATGGTGCTGGAATTCTGATCGAAAACCACTGTTGGAGGTGTGGGACGGACGTTTGCATTGGGATTTAAATTGCGATAAACTTTTGCCAGATACGAGTCTCCTGTGTAGCCAGCCATAATTATATCCAGCTTACCATCGTTATCTATATCTCCCCATGCCATGCTGCTACTACTGATAGGGACTATAATTGATGGCTGTAAGGTGAATGTTCTATCGTGATTGTTCCGGTAAATATTTGAGATTCGGGGTCCATAGGGCCAAAAACCTCCCGTTACCATTAGGTCAAGCCATCCATCACTATCATAATCTCCCCACATCACAGAGCCGGACATAACTCCTGGAATTGGGGTTGGAACGGTACTAAACGTGCCATTGCCATGGCTTCGGTAAAGGTCTGTTCGGGTTCCGTTTATTGTATCGCCACAGGTGATAAGATCGGGGAAACCATCGTTATCAAAATCTCCCCATGCACTGGCTCCATAGCTTAAGGGGATTAGGTTCGCATGGATATTTACAAAAGTATCCGTGCCATCGTTGCGGTAAATAATGCAATTACCACTTCCCAAAACAGAGACATCCAAATCCGCATCGTTATCATAATCCACAAATACACATTGCCCGGCAGCCATATCCTGCAATCCTGCAAAAACCTGGGTGAAAACCAGATTTCCATCGTTGCGGTAAAGCCTGATGTAATCAACGTTATTTACTGAACCAATCATGATGATATCCTGTTTCCCGTCATTGTTATAGTCTCCGGAATCTATGCGGGAATAGTCCATGCCCAAAAGTGAGGTGGGGGTGTAAGTAAAGCTGCCATCCACAGCACCCAGATACAATTTTGCAATAGGGGGCACAGTTTCGTTATGCTTGCCACAGATTACCATATCTAATCTGCCATCTCCATTAAAATCTGCCCAGGTTGAATCGCCACGATAAACACCTGTAAAGCCTGCATTAATTGGGGTGAACACATTATTGCCATCGTTTCGGTAAAGAATTGCAGTGCCATAGCCATAGCTCTGGGTGGAACCACAGATAAAGATATCCATATCCCCATCTGCATCATAATCTATAGCTTTTACATC
>JAQVMI010000098.1 GCA_028703735.1 Candidatus Cloacimonadota bacterium
CCCACGCTGAACATCATCCAGTATCTTAAGGCGAAACGCTTCACTGTAGCGGACATTAACATTACTTCTGAGAGAGGACTTCATATTCTTACTCCTGATTTTTGTCCACGATTTTCAGGACACCTCAACGTCTAACTTCTAACGTCTAACGTCTAACCCGTTAACTCTTAACTTCACATCTCCGCATCATAGCGTTGGTAATCGTACACCTCCGGCAGCAAGCCCGCTTCCACTGCCTTTTTTACACTGATGCACGGTAAATCATGGTCGTAGATATACGTTCGGGATATTGTCCGCAAATTTATGCCGGGATCTGCTTTCGCCATGGCGTACATCAGTTTTAGAAACAGATTCACCCACGAACGCAGCGGTTTGGCATAGTTTTTTGCCAGGGAATTATACTTCATCAGATACAGGGACAGGTTTTCCTTATATTCCGCAGTGGGCTGCAGGGCAAGCAGGTTTTTGGTGATGCTGCCCACCCGTTCATTTTCCTGGGTTAGCCTTGGATAGGTGTTTCTGCGGGCATAAACTCTGCCTGCTCTGCGGTCAAAGTAATATACCAAACCCTGCGCTTTACCTGTGTATCCTGCCAGACCATATTGAAAACTAACTTTCATTTTTCTTTTTCTCCCAAACAAAGTGTTCTACTATCCTATGGCATCAACAAGCCCCCCTTTGCATCAACAAACCCAAACATTTCTCCCTTATCTATGCAGTCTATGGCTACACCATCCCTTAACCTTCGCTAAACCAACCCTTACCCCACAAAGGATGGTTAAGGGATGGGCAACTGTTAATCCAGGCATACGCTGCATTGGGGAGGGAAAGCTTAAGAATAAAATAGGTTGACTGATAAAGCATAGTCAAGAGAGTTGGATTTGATTGAAAAACGTTTGGATAAATAAATATGGTAGCAGAATATATAGACATTATTAAAAATGAGCTTAAAGCATCAAAATTCAAAAGAACTTGTAGTTGTGGGGTAACTCACATAAACTGCATGAGTGCGAAAGAATGGATGGTCTCTCAGATCGGGGTATGGCAATTTCTTTATGAAAAAAGAGATGTTCGTGATAAAACAAAACACCCGGCAACCTTCCCCATTAGTCTTGCCAAAAAGATAGTGTCCCTGTTCTCGCATGAAGGCGAACTTGTAGTTGATCCATTTGTTGGCAGTGGCACAACCTTGGTTGCAGCACAAGATTTGAACCGCAACTCAGTAGGATTCGATTTGAACAGCGAGTATATTGCTTTATGCCAAGAACGTCTGGCACAACAAAATGCGTTTAACAACTGCCAACAAATACCAATCGAAGACGATGCGCGGAATATAAACCAGTATTTTTCTGAAAACAGCATAAGCCTGATCTGGACTTCACCACCCTATTCCAATCTCCTAAATAGGAAAAGAAAGAACAAATCCCGTAGAGATAGAGATAATGAGCAACTGGATAAAATTGAACAGTATTCTCAGGATGAGCGAGATCTGGGAACATATTCAATTGAAAAGTGGGCTGTTGCTATGGGTGATATCTTCGAAGGCATGCTTCCTTTACTAAAGCCTAAAGGGCATTGCGTGATAAATGTACCGGACTTTTGGATGGATAATGAGCGGATAACCTTGCACATATATTTGATTGATGAAATGCGCAAAAGAGGTTATGAGCTTCGTAATACCATTATCTGGGATAGAACAAATATCGTAAATAATATTGGTATCTTTGGTTGGCCAAGTAATTATATCACTATGGGCACCACATTCGAATATCTCTTAGATTTTTGGAAACCACCCAAACTATAAGTTATAGGAGCTAATATGCTGAAAGTATTCACAAAAGAGGAACTCATTTCTAAACTGAAAGTTATTAAAGCAATGGGGTGGATTGAAAACTACAGAAAGGGTAATGATGGTTCTGCTGGTAATGTCCTTGAGGATCTTTTAGATATACCAGAAAACAATCTTGCTATTGCGAATTCCGGAGAGTGGGAATTCAAAACCAAAAGGAAAACATCATCATCCTTATCCACACTTTTGCATAATGAACCCTCACCCCGAAATGCCTTTCTTGTCCCAAGATTGCTTTTACCCTATTATGGCTGGAATCATCAGCTTGCCGGTTCCAAGTATCCAGATACGGAGATGAGTTTCAGACAGACCATTTATTGCAAACGCTTTAGTGATAGAGGATTCACGGTTCAATTAGATAGAAAAGAAGAAAAGATTGTTATCAATTTTGATGCTTCAAAGGTTGATAATAGACACTCTGATTGGCTTAATTCCGTGGCTGAACGTGTTGGTCTTGGCAGTCTTTCACCAGAACCATATTGGGGATTTAGGGATGTTGCAGCTCATGTTGGAGCTAAGCTGGTAAACTGTTTTTATATGTTTGTAGATGTAAAACAAGAAAACGGAAAAGAATATTTGCAATACAATGACATAAAGATGTTAAGCACTTTTTCTATGGCAAAATTCATTGATGCTTTGGAGAATAACTATATTTACATTGATTTCGATGCAAGAACAGGCCATAATCATGGGACTAAGTTCAGAATAAGGGAAGCTAATATACATCTGCTGTATGAAAGGGTTACTAAGATTTAGATGGGTTGTTAGACGAAACGAGATCGAAAGCAATTGCTATACGTAGCGCAAATTACTCGAGATCCCTTTTTTATGATACCTATCGACGGGGTTTCTTCTTATTGCAACGTTAAGAAAGGTTAAGAAACTGGAAATCAAGAAGAAAGCACATTTAGTAGGTTGGATATGAATGGAATCTGTAACGCATGATTCAACAATTTAATTGACAATATAGTGGGTTGTTTACAATAGGTAAAAATTGCTAAGAAGGCTAATTATGCTAAGTAGAGAATATTTAGAAAGCTCTAAGAGACACTTATATATCTGCATGAAATTATGTGATCATATTGCTGATGATAAAAGCAATTTTTCGCACTATGCTTCTGTAATTTATTACCTATCCGGTTATATATTCGAGGGTGTTATTTGTTATATGGCATACAAAAAGCTAAACTGGGAAACAAAAGACGTATATGCGTTAGATACTACAGACTGGGTGTTTAAAAGGAAATCTGATAAAGATACAAGAAATCAAATTTGTGTGCATAAATACACGGCATTGTTAACTTTCATTGGTTATGGTAACCCGGATTTCGACGCCAACCTTCAAAAAATACTATCAAATTACAATTCTAGTAATCGATTTAACACGTGGAGTACGAGTTACAGATATAAGTGTTATGGCGGCTTAACCAATATGGCTGAAGTTGCAAAATATGTAGAATTTTGCAAAAATATGTATGTCTTTATAAGAAATTTAATTTAATAGTATTGAGAGGATTATTATGATAATTGCTTTAAGAATGATTCAAGACATTGAAACAACACTGAATATAATGCTAAGAGATGCCAGGATTGAAGATTATAGAATAGTCTTTTTACTTAATTATGATATATCTGTCTTTGTAAAAGCTAATAAAGAAATAACTCTTGATGTACTGCCATATTTCGATAATAGCAAGGTAAAGTATGAACAATATACAGACTGTGAGGTAATAAACGATCCTTATCTGGACGATAAATTCGAAGAAAACATTGAAAAAATCAGCGTATCAGTCCGAAGACGGTTTGATAACTTGTTAAGTCACAAGGTGCAACACATTAAAACACCATTTCCGGTAATTTCATTTTATAGCTATAAAGGAGGTACTGGCAGAACAACATCTCTTGCGCTATTTGCATCACACTACGCAATGCATTATAAAAAGAAGGTTGTTATCCTCGATTGTGATTTTGAAGCACCAGGCTTCAATAATTACTTTGATATTTCCGAAGATATACTAACTCAAAAGCAAGGTGTTGTTGAATACCTAAATGATGTTATTTATTTTCCTGATCTTGATGTCGAGAACTATTCAATAAGGGTTTCATCAAAGTTCTCAGGAGATGGTACAATCATTGTATTCCCAGCTGGCAATCTAACTCAAGGGTTAGTGGATGAAAATAATTCGACTTTAAAAACGCACTTTGATCATTATCTAGAAGCACTATCCAGAACGAACTTTTCTGGAAGAGATTTCATGCAAACTAATATGTTAGAATTGTTAAATAAAATCAATACTAAATACGCACCTGATGTTCTACTTATCGATAATCGTACTGGTTTTAATGATATTTATTCTAATTTAAGCCTGACCTTTTCTTCGATGATCATAGGATTTTTTGGGAGTAATGCACAAACAGTACCTGGTTTTGAAAGCTTTATACATCAAGTGTTTTCTAAGAATATTAGAGCGATAGTTGTAAATTCCATAATATCAGATATTAGATACCATAATGATTTTTTGAAACATATTTATGAACCCACTATACAGATATTGTCTAATGAAAATATTGATCCCCAGATCGATTCGCCAGAACCAGATTCAATCAGTTCTTTAGAGGAAACATTACAACACATACCTGTTTACCCCTTATATAGAATTCCCCGGTTAGAGGTTGTTGGTTGCGCTAATGACGATGGTGTTGACTTTGTTAGTATGATTAAAAGTAAAACGCTTAGTGAATATACTGCACTTTTTGAATCTATCATACTTAACACGGGCATTGGCAATTCCGAGAATCATGATATCGAAAGCCACATAGAAAATGATATCTCAGATGAGCAGCATGAGAAAATAATCGAAATACCAAATCAACCAGAAACTACTATTGAAAGTAAGCCAATAAATGGGATAAAAGAAGTAAATGTATTAAAAAAAGGTATATTAGAGGAGATTGAGAAAAATTTCCCCAAAGGATATACGGAAGATTTAAACGTAAATGACGATTTTATAAAAAGATGCTTGTTCTATCGTGAGTGTATGACAGATATTTTGAATCGAGATAAATTCCTCGTTGTTGGAAATAAAGGCACTGGCAAAACATTGATATACAGAGCATTTACCAGAGACACTTTTATAGAGCTAATAACAAAAAAGTATGGTGTCAATAAGAATGATTACATTTTTATCAACATAATTGCAATCCATAAAGGTGACGCACGTAATGGGATAATCAAGTTTATCGATGATTCGGTAATTGATAATCAAAGCACGATGTCCTCTGACATTTTTTATCGAAGGTTCTGGATGCTTTACATTTGGAACTCAATTCTTATTGAACCAGTATTTAAATCTTGGAATTTAGAATCAAAACTTGATGTGATGCATATTAAACCAGACGAGGAAACAGCAAAACGCTTTAAATCCATAATAATGGATGATGAGAGTATGATTCAAGTGGAAAATGAATTAAAGAGTCTTGATAACTATTTGGCAGCACAAAAGAATTTTATGGTGATTTCTTTCGACGAGCTAGACCATGTATTCAAACCACATACTTGGGATCAAACTGTATCTCCTCTGATTACATATATGAGGAATAATCAGTTCAGCAACATCATTCCTAAGGTGTTTATTAGGTCTGACTTGTACAGAAAATTAGCAAATTTGACGAATAAAGAGCAACTACAGAATCGGATGATTAATATAGAGTGGAATAGTGAGGAGTTGTTTGGCTTCTTCTTTAAAACACTATTCGCTCTCGGGACAGCTAAACAAGACTTTTTTGCGATATTAAAACATGAATATAAAGCGGATATCGACCAAGTTATTAAACTAGAAAATATGTGTAATAACTTTAATATGCCAACAGACAAAAAGCATGTTTCTGTGTTGGTAACTACTTTCTTCGGAAAATGGGCTGATTATAGAGGATCAACAAGATATGGTTTGAGTTACGATTGGTTTTATACAAATCTTAAAAATGCTGATGGCTCAATCAGCTTACGTCCATTTATTGATTTGATAAGAGATGCAGTACACTATGCTCTTAATAATGAAGATTTTTCTAAACATCCGATACTTCCCATTCTGCATCAAGTATATTATACGCACCCTGAGTCTAGAGTAGCGGCAGTTAAAACCCATATAAACGATCTTTCAAAAGAAACAGGGAATAAGGATATAGAAAAGGTATTCAATTTTATACGTCTTGAAGCACCCAAGAGTTTACGTAAGTTTAACTTATTAAAACATGAGTTTGATATGTTATTAAATTTGGTTATAAAAAGATACGGCAAAGAACTAGAAAATACGTCCATTGACTCTCTCAGAGATGTGTTGATTAACAATGGAATCATAACGGTATTTTTTAAGCCCGGGGGCTATACTATGTATTCTTATGCGTTTTTGTATAAGTACTATCTTGGTCTAGGTGGGCGGGATGAATCCTAACAAATTGTGAGAAGACTATAAATGTCCGAGGTGGCATGTAGCTAATCAACATAAAGTATTATAACTTGTTCGCTCATTATTCTTCCTGGTTTGTACCCTTTTTATTTCGATATTATTCACCCCCACAGGTCACTACATCCCACGGGGGTGATCTGTATCAGGGCTTAGGCTTTTATATCTTTGGATTCCCTGTTTGCTGGTCTTTCACTCCAGTATAATAAACGCTAGACACCACTTGCTGTTTCAGAGAATCTGCAAGGTCGGGGTATTGGGGCTGCTGCCTAAGGTTATCAGCCGACTTTATGGCTTTTCGGATTCGCCTCCCAATAGCACTTTGAACCTATCACCAAATGGCTTTGCAGATAGTTTGTCAGTTCGGGGTTAATGGGTTTTAAGGCAGAATAGAATTGCTTAACCGAGCTGCGGATCAGGTGGGCATGGCTACGCTGAATTTTGTTATCCATTTTTATCTTTCCGCGGGTGTTAAGGCACTGCTTAAGGTAATCGGAGATCTTTTCCATTTCGTCCTTAATATCGCTTGTCCGGGCATAATCGCTGCCGCATTTTGCCTCTGCCAGTTCATCCATCAGCTTAATTGCATATAGCTT
>JAQVMI010000099.1 GCA_028703735.1 Candidatus Cloacimonadota bacterium
GTAGTGCTGTTATTTACCAGCGAAGTGCTGCCAAAAGTAGCAGTGCCAAGGAAACTTCCCGTTACATAGCTATTCCCGCTGCTATCAGTGGCAATGCCATAGCCATAGTCATCGCTTGCGCTGCCGGCTTTCTTTGCCCACTGGTAGTTACCATCTGTATCCAGCTTAGCGATAAAGATGTCATTACTTCCACTGCTTGTAAGCGAGGTAGTGACAAAAGTGGCTGTGCCATTAAAGTACCCTGTTACATAGCTGTTCCCGCTGCTGTCGGTGCTAATGCCATAGCCGTAGTCACCGCTTGTTCCGCCGGCATTCTTAGCCCAGAGATAGTTACCGTTAGTATCCAGCTTGGCGATAAAGATGTCTGAATAGCTGCTCCCATTACTGGTGAGGGTGGTTGTGCCAAAAGTGGCAGTGCCATTAAAGTACCCTGTTACATAGCTGTTCCCGCTGCTGTCGGTTGCAATGCCATTGCCTTCGTCAGTGCTAGTTCCGCCTGCCTTCTTTGCCCACAGATAGTTACCGTTAGTATCCAGCTTGGCGATAAAGATGTCATAACCTCCGCTGCTGGTAAGCGAGGTAGTGCCAAAAGTGGCAGTGCCAGCGAAATATCCTGTCACATAGCTATTTCCGTTGCTGTCGGTTGCAATGCCGTAGCCAATGTCGTTGCTTGTGCCGCCGGCTTGCTTAACCCACAGATAGTTGCCATTTGCATCCAGCTTGGCGATAAAGATGTCACCATATCCGCTGCTCCCATTGCTTGTAAGCGTGGTTGCGCCGAAAATGGCAGTACCATAAAAATATCCCGTTACATAGCAATTCCCGTTGCTGTCTGTGGAGATGCAATAGCCATGGTCAAAACTTGTTCCTCCGGCTTGCTTTGCCCACAGGAAGTTACCTGATGAGTCCAGCTTGGCGATAAAGATGTCAGCACTTCCGCCGCTACTAACGAGCATGGTGCTGCCAAAAGTTGCAGCACCATAAAAATATCCCGTAACATAACTATTACCATTAATGTCGGTGGCGATTGCCTGTCCATAGTCATAGACAGTTCCCCCGGCTTGCTTTGCCCAAATCCATTCCTCGGTTTGGGCGTAAATAACGCCGCAAACCATAACTGCAATAATTAAAATGATAAGCTGTTTCATAGTGCTTGCTCCTTTTGCTTTGGAATAATCTTGTGAGGCTGGTTCATTGCCTGGGCAGGATAAGCTGCCTTGTTTGTTATAGCCATAATCACCTCACCTTAGGGTAAATATTCTGCATGTTGCTGCCATTGGCTCGCGGGACTAAAGCATTTCTGCCTCTTCACAACGCTAAAGCACTTACCTGAATTTCCTTAGTTTCATAAAATTATTGTTTGCTTATATCTGTCAAGCAGAACTTTGGCATGGGAAAAATCCTTGTATGGATACTGTTCAATAATCTCAACCAATGGACGTAGGATAGTAGGTTCTGTTTGTATAAAAAGTGGGCGGACATTAGTCTTGGCTATAATTTTGCGGTTGATTACTGTTTAAGTCTGGAGTCGAATCGACTTAAATAATTTATGCCAATAGAGTTAGCTCTTTTAGTCGATTGGACTACAGCGACACTAACAGCTTAACCTGCAAGGGAAAAACCTGAGATAATTAGTTGGGATACGCTGTAGTCCACGATGCAGCGAACATATAGGTAGTAATAAAGATAGGGTAGGCATCGTCGACTCCAGACTTGCAGGGGTGCATCGATACCTCTCTTGTAAAACATAGTGTCAATTTCAAGGTAGTAGAAGATTAGAGCATACTTTGCCCACTTTTTGTTGCTTTGATGCTGCTAACACACTGAAAATAATACATAATTGAGTAAATAATCTCCTTTTAGCCGCTGCCTAAGAGGCTAAAAACGATGAAAAGGATGCCATCCGCCGGAATACACTATCACCTCATCACTCCAGGTTATAAGCCCCCTCTCTCACTCTGTTTATTGTGGAAACATATCCACCCAATACCCTCCCAAGAAATACTTTGGTAGGTTATTACAAGCTATTGTGTAATATTACACAGGGTGAGTAAGGAAGGATACAAGGAGGCGGAACTTTGCGAAAACTATCCTAAAACAAGCGAAAAATGATATCTTCCCACTCATTTTGAAAGAGAGGCAAATTATTTTGTTGTATCTTAGCAAGGGGCTAAAGTTCGCTGAAGCTCACTGCATACCCTCGCTATGATATTACGCCCTCCGGGCTTTATCAACAGCCTGTGCCGAAACGGAATTCGGCTGCCCGTTTTTCAGGTAAAAAAAGCCCCTTCAACGAAGGGGCTTTGGTGTTTATCTGTTATTACTAATTCGGTTTAGTACATTCCGCCCATACCGGGATTTGGCATTTGCGGCATTGCTGCTTCTGCTTCCTTGATATCGGTGATTATGCATTCTGTGGTAAGGAATAAAGCTGCGATTGAGGCAGCATTTTGCACTGCGCTACGCACAACCTTGGCGGGATCGATGATTCCGGCTGCAAAAAGGTCTTCAAACACACCCGTGGCAGCGTTATAGCCCATGTGCACGTCTTTGAAGCTTTTCAGCTTTTCTACAATAACGGCACCTTCTTCCCCTGCGTTAGCAGCTATCTGATAGGCAGGTTTTTCCAGGGCTTTTGCCATGATTTCCACAGCCATCTTCTCTTCGTGAGATAGACCCTTCATTGCCTTAAGGGCTTTTGCAGCCTGAATAAGGGTAACTCCACCACCGGGAACGATTCCTTCTTCTACGGCAGCGCGTGTGGCATGCAAAGCATCATCCACGCGGGCTTTCTTTTCTTTCATTTCGGTTTCGGTGGCAGCACCAATGCGGATTATTGCTACACCGCTGGAAAGCTTGGCAAGGCGTTCTTGCAGCTTTTCTTTGTCGTAATCCGATGTGGTTTCTTCGATCTGAGCTTTAATCTGTTTCATGCGTGCATCAACAGCTTCTTGTCCGCCGGCACCTTCACGGATTGTGGTGTTTTCTTTTTCCACAAGCACTTTTTTGGCTCTGCCAAGATCGGTCATGGTGGCGGTATCCAGTTTACGTCCCATTTCTTCAGAAATAAGGGTGGCACCGGTTAGCACAGCAATATCTTCCAGCATGGCTTTGCGACGGTCTCCAAATCCGGGAGCCTTCACAGCTACCACATTCAGAACACCACGGAGCTTGTTCACTACGAGTGTAGCAAGAGCTTCGCCTTCGATATCTTCACTTATGATCATCAAGGGGCGTCCGGTTTGGGAAACTTCCTGCAGGATGGGAAGCAGGTCTTTTAAAACGCTAATCTTCTTGTCGTAAAGCAGGATAAAGGGATCTTCAAGTTCAGCAACCATCTTTTCGGGATTGGAGACGAAATAAGGAGAAATGTAGCCACGGTCAAATTGCATACCTTCCACTTTCTCGAGTCCTGTATCAATAGATTTGGCTTCTTCGATATTGATGATACCTTCTCTACCTACGGATTCCATGGCTTCGGCGATAAGTGCACCGATCTCAGAATCGTTATTGGCAGAAATAGAGGCTATCTGAGCAATTTCGTCGTTGCTTTTAATCTCTTTGCTATATTCGCGAATCTTTTCCACGATAACCTTGGTGGCTTTTTCCAAACCACGTTTCAGATACATGGGGTTCACCCCGGCGGTTACATGCTTCAAGCCTTCTTCTATGATTGCCTGAGCAAGTATTGTGGCGGTAGTGGTGCCGTCTCCGGCGTTATCGTGAGTTTTTTCTGCCACTTCTTTGCAAAGCTGTGCGCCCATGTTTTCAAAGGCATCTTCCAGCTCGATTTCTTTGGCAATGGTCACACCGTCATTAGTGATGGTGGGAGAGCCAAATTTCTTATCCAATACAACATTTCTACCCCTGGGTCCAAGGGTTACCTTAACGGCGTCAGCCAGTTTGTCCACTCCGCGTTTTAGGCTTGTGCGGGCATCGTGTGCATACTGCATTTGTTTTGCCATCTTGTTTTCCTCCATAATATTAATCTTAAAACTCATGGTTATTAGCAGTCTGTGTTTCTGAGTGCTAATGTTATTATAGCCGAGTTTCTGTCAAGCGCAAATTAAAAATCTGCTGCGATGTGATGTATATGGAGTCGATTGTAACATCAGATGCACAAGTCCTATGTTATGATCTACCTTATTTGGTGTGCCGGAGTTTTCTTATTACTATATTCCAATAAACGCCTTATGCAAAGAAATCATTAAATTCTGTGCCTAACAATTCTTTTAGCAGGATGATATTATTGTTTCTTAGGTAAGCAAGGGCAAAAACGGGATTTGTTTTGTGGTTCAGATGCACATAATCCATTATTTCATTATTTACGCCCAGTAATTGGACAAATTTCTCATGATTGGGTTCTTTTGTTTCCATATTTACATCTTTTCCGTTATAGCCAAGAATCCAGGCATAATTGTATTGTTTTCTATGTTTCCAGATGGCATACCAATCTACAGGTTTATCATCAAAATAGGCTGTTATCGGCTGAAAATTATAGCTATTGAAGGTTAGATCCGCCAATCCGAATCCTCCATAGCGCATGGGATTTAGCTCTATGGGAACCATTACCCCGTCTTGAAGCTTAAATTCTGCATGAATGGGAAAGTTTTTTAGATTCAGCACCCCATTCAGTTCTGTAAAGAAGCGGTTAAAGGTATCAAGGTAAAGATCGAATATTTCCTTATTAGTGTAATACATCAGATGAAAGTATTCCGGAATTATGGGTTCCGGATGGAAGTAAATATTCATAATTGCCGGCTTACCTTGTTCATCGAAGAACATATCAACTGCATATTCATCACCGGTAATAAATTCTTCAATTATGTATTCATCCTTGCTTAGGATAGATTCTGGAAAGAATTTTACGCTGGATTCCACTTCCAGATTCATTTCATAGGCTAATTTATGCAGGTCTGTATCTTTATCTGCAATGCGGACACCTGTCCCAAAAAAGCCTTTTAGCGGTTTTATCACCACTTTTTTATCCCCAAATTTTAGGCTGGGAATATCTGCCAATGCTGCTTTTGCGAAGTAAAAATCCGGGTAAATGGAGCTTAAGGCTTCCCTGCAGAAATACTTATTCTTCAGCTTGTTTATCCCGTTAACATAGCTTTTGTCCTGCATTCTGTCCATCACAATGCTTAGCGAGGTTTCTGATGGAACATACACCTTATCCAGGGGAGCAAAATAGATATTACTGTTTTCCAGTTCTTCACCACTCATGGCAATAATATCATCCCTTTTGGCTAATTCTTCGATGAATTTACTGTTGTAGGTATTTCCGGTAATTATGTAGTTCATTATTCTCTGATTATCCTATATTATTTTCTATCCAGCAATTTGATTTGTTGGCAACTGTCAACTGTAATGTTTGATTTTTTGTCAGTAGCCATAATTTTGGGCTCTCTTTCATAACGAGTGGGTGTCTTTTGTCATTCCGGACTTGATCCGGAATCCAGTTTTTACAAGCCACATCGTGTAGTTGCTGTAATATGTTGTTTAACAGCATGTTATCACTGGAATGCTCTAAAATGGATTCCTGCCTTCGCAGGAATGACAAGCAGGAAAAACCTCTACCCATTTAGTTTGAAAGAGAGCCTAAATATTTATGCCTCATTCTACCACGAATTGTATAGTTCAGGCAGGCAGATCAGGCAGTTCAACATTTTTCTTGCCAAGAAAGTGCTACGGATAACTTTCGTTTTATTAAAATGCCTCGTAAGGCGTAACCGCAGGGGGATACATGAACCATAAAGAGCACTATCGTTTAGATGCAGAGGCTTTTGACTATTGGGCAGATTACCACTATACGCCGGCAGAAAAGCGGCGTAATCAGTTTACCTTCAAACTGGCTAAGGTACGAGCCGGGCAGAGTGTGCTGGATATTGGCAGTGGCAGAGGATGGTTCAGTCTTCATGCGGCTAATCTGGGTGCAGATGTTACAGCTTTGGATTTAAGTGCAAGCAATCTGCAGCGCATCAAACAGGAGGACAGCCGGATTAATACATTATTGGCAGATGCGGCAGAACCCCTTGCGATAGATAAAAAGTTCGATCTACTGGTTGCTTTGGAAGTTTTAGAGCATATTGTGAACCCCGGCTTGGCAATAGCGAATTGGAAATCTATGCTAAAACCTACGGGAAGATTGCTAATCACCGTTCCCTACAAAGAACTGATTCGTTATTCGCTGTGTATCCATTGCAATGGAAAAACTCCCCACAATGCTCATCTCCATAGCTTCGATAAAGATGCATTGGGTAATTTGCTTATTGCCAATGGCTTGCGTGTATGCCACCTGGAACCATTTTCGCATAAACTTCCTCCTCTGCTGCGCTTGGATAAAATTACCCAAAATTTCCCGCTTCCAATTTGGTGTTGGCTGGATAGATTATGCAGGCTAACTGGCGATAAATACCATTATCTGGCTGCAATATGCCGTTTACCCTGATTTCTTGCATAAGAATCTGATCTTGGGTAATCTAAGCACCATTCGTGGTTAAAACCACCATTCTTGCCTCATGCAGATTCCGGGTTTCTAATTGCCTCTGCCAGCTATCCCCCAGCTTACTCTGCAGCAACAAAAGTGCCTGCAAGGTAACTGCAGGGATACTGGAACCAGGCTGTTAAAAGCTTGGGGGTGGCAATCTCCGATTGCCACAGCGAGCAGAGCTCGCACAAATACAAGCGACTTCGTTGCAAGAGATTGGCGTTTTATGTCATAAAACCGGATAAATCCGGTGTTCCAGCCGGCTAAAGCCAGCGTTCCAAGTTAGTGCAATAGATTAGTTTAGTAGATTCCGGATCAAGTCCGGAATGACAAGCGGGTTGTTAATTGATCAGCGGTCGGCAAATCCGGAAT
>JAQVMI010000100.1 GCA_028703735.1 Candidatus Cloacimonadota bacterium
TTCGCAGCTAATATATTTGGAATCAGTTTCTGGAAATCGCTGCTCTATATCTTCATAGGTGTATTAATTGCTGCTTCTATAGTTACTGCCTTATCGCTAATGGGAAGCCTGGCACTACACTAATGCAGGAACACTATAAAATATTCTGGCTGGTGGGTGAAAGCTCGGGTGATTTGCATGCTGCCTTAGTAATGGATGCCATTAATGCCAGATTTCCCAATCTTACCCATATTGGTATAGGCGGTCCTCGCATGCAAAAACATGGGCTTAAACCGCTTATTCCTTTCGAACGCTTTGCCGTAATGGGCTTTGTGGAAGTAATACGGCATCTTGCTTTTTTCATAGATGTTCAGCGGCAAATCCGTAAATTGTTCACAGAAAATAAGCCTGATCTGGCTATTTTGGTAGATTATCCTGGTTTGAACCTGCGTATTGCACACTTAGCTGATGAATACCGCATTCCGGTTTTATATTTCATCTGCCCCCAATTCTGGGCATGGAAACACGAAAGAGTTTACAAATTGAAGGCATCTACACGCCATGTTGCCTGCATTTTGCCCTTCGAGCATGAGATGCTGGAAATTCACAATGTTACCAGTAGTTACGTGGGTCACCCCATTGCCGAAGAAATTAGCTTCCAGCTTGATAGAGATGCCTTTGCCCGCTTTTATGGATTAAATCCGCACAAGAAATGGATAGGATTTTTTCCGGGAAGCCGGAATAACGAAATTGCCAAGATGCTACCGGTTTATTTAGAAGCATCAAAGCTTTGGAAGGACGATAATTACGAAATGCTGTTTTCCAAAGCTCGCAGCGTAAATCACCGTAATTACATGAGTTTATTGGGTGATGCAAAGAGTTCGGAAGTAAAACTGATAGATGGCAACAACTATGAAATGATGAAGTATAGTGAGCTATTAGTATGCACTTCCGGAACGGTAACCCTGGAAGCTGCCTATATTGGAACTCCTTTGGTTATCTGCTACAAAGCCTCGCCTATCTCTTACCTTATTGGTAGATTCTTTGTGCGCATAAAAAGAATTGGCTTACCAAATATCGTGTTGGATGCAGATATACTTCCCGAATTGGTTCAAAGCGAAATGACAGCCGAAAACATCTATCGAAAGGCTGAAGCTATTCTAACCGATGCTGAACACAACAAAAGCATCCGTCAGGAACTATATAAATTGCGCGGAATGCTAAGCGATAAACGTCCCTCCCAAGAAATACCCAAAATTGTGGCATCGTTACTAAAAACCCATGCCTAAGTTTTTGTTTTATCTGGAAAGGAAGCTGGCAGCAGGTTTCTTAAGGTTATTAAGAAAAAGCCTTCGCTTTAACGTAATAAATCAGGAAGCTTCGGATAACATTCGCTGTATCTACATGTTTTGGCACCGCAATCTGCTGTTACTAACCTTGCAAAGAGTGGATTCTGGAGCAGGAGTAATGGTTTCGCAATCTCAGGATGGTGAACTGATAGCTGGTCCCCTATTAGAGCTTGGCTACATACCTATAAGAGGCTCCAGTTCCCGCATGGGTTCCAGAGCTATGTTAGAGATGATTCGCTCTGCCAAAGATATCTCCCTTGCCATAACGCCTGATGGACCAAAAGGACCTTGCTATAGCATGCACCCCGGAGTTTTCCAAATTGCCCTGTTAGCCAAAATCCCCATTGTGGCAATTGCTGTTCATGCCAAGAAAGAATGGATATTCAATTCGTGGGATCGCTTTCGCTTTCCCAAGCCATTCTCGCAGCTAACAGTGATCTATTCCACGCCTTTTTTTGTGGAAAATAAGCAATCCATCCCCATCACCGAAACAGAAATCCGTAAGTTTATGCAGACTCAGGAAGAACTTTTTAAGAAGAGGTAATTTAGTGAAAAGAGTAAAACCATTTAATCCCGAAAAATTTGAGACAAACTTCATCGTGGCAGTTGCCCTGCTGTGTGCTGGATTGCTTATCTACCTTGGCATCCAGGGACCCCTTTTTGAAGGCAACATCGTGTATAAAACACACTCCACAGTGTATAATCAGCTTATAGCACAGGATGCTGTGAATACCTTTATCATAGCCCCAATACTGATCATTGGAGCTTTGGCATTGTATGAACGAAAACGCCTGGGAAGATATCTACTGGTGTTAACCCCTTTGTTTCTTATATACTACGCCATAAGCTATATGATTGGTTGGGAATGGATGGCTATGGAATACCAAGGCAATAGCCAGAACTATTTCTTTTACTTTCTGGGGGTTATGATAGCAGCAATACTGATCATGTTCTATTGTCTGGGAGCATTTCCACCTCGCCAAAAACCACGCTTTACCAAACGCATTCTTGTGTCCTACTCCGCAGTTCTAATAGTGTTTTTATCGCTATTTGCCATGATGTGGAGCAAAGAGATATTCCAGGTAATAAACACAGGAACTGCCAGAGGTTACGATCTCTCCCCCACTGCTTTCTGGTTGGTTCGATGTTTTGATCTGGGCTTTACCATACCCCTGGGTTTTGTAAGCCTGTATCTCTTGTGGGTGAAGCCCCAAAGCAGTATGGCTGTGCAAATGCTGTTTATGGGTTTTTCCTTAGCATGAGTGTTGTGGTAAATGCAATGGCTTTGGTAATGTATCTGAATAACGATCCCAGCTTCGAACTAAGCAGCAGCCTGGTGTTTGTTGCGCTAATGGTGATAGTAAGCGTGGGATACTTCTTTATCCTTAGAGGTTATGGCAAACGCAAGCTGAACCCCTAACATTGGGCTCTCTTTAATACTAAGTCCGTTTTTTATGCCGTAACTAAATACGCCTCGTGTGCAAGACAGTCGAGGCGACTGTGATTACAACATGTGCTGTTTCAAGCTGGATTCCTGAACATGTCCGGAATGACAGGCAGGCTTCACTATAAATCTGCGTATCGTAATTGCACATGCCTCGTGTGCAAGACAGTCGAGGCGACTGTGATTACAACATGTGCTGTTTCAAGCTGGATTCCTGAGCATGTCCGGAATGACGGGCTGGTTTCATTATAAGTCTGCGTATCGTAATTGCATACGCCTCGTGTGCAAGACAGTCGAGGCGACTGTGATTACAATATGTGCCAAACCAGGAGATCGATAGCTCAATACTGGATTAATTAGCAAAAACTGATTGGAATATCAGTTACTGCTAAAAAAGGGCTTTCACCAATTGCTCTGGTTCCAAACGGTAGGTAGAACCCTTTCCCTCGAAGAAGCCATGATCTTCAATAAGGTGAATATTCATAGCTGTCCAGGTAACGGTTACCCCGGTTTTTGTGTTGGTAAGGCAGGTGGTAGATTTTCTTATTTTTCCGCCATGAGAATAGGGGCATTGAAGATACCCTCTGGTTACCTCTGTTTCTACTACATAGATACCTTCAATGGTAATTTTACCATCAAAGGTGGAAAAACTGGCATCCACAAAGTATTTCATCCGCTCTGCTATCTCTGTAGCAGTGCGATTCAAACTTTGCAGCTTAACTTCATCTGCGGCAATAATCTCGGGTAAGCTACGCTTATCCTTGCCAATAAAACCATTCAGGGTAATAGCGCCCGGCATCATGCGGACTCTGGTGCGTGCATCTCTCGGTGTTTCTTTCATAACATCATCCAAAACTGTCGTAATATATTTTTTCTTGTGGTATTCCGTTATCCATTAGTGCCTTAGTAACGGCATTTATCATCCCGGGGCTTCCACAAAGGTAAGCCTCCGTGTTTTTAGGATCGCGAATTGTCTCTTTAAAATAGGGCATCACAAATCCTGTTTTCCCCGTCCAATTGTCGGTTGGCTCTGCTGCGGAAAGAACAGGTACATAGGAAAAATTCTCGAAGACTTGCTCAAAAGACTTCATGTGCTCGGTTAAATACAGGTCTTTCAAGGTTCTGGCACCAAAGAAATAGGTCATCTTGCGGGAAGTGCCTTTCACAGCTAAATCCTCTAATATAGATTTTATGGGAGCTTTGCCCGAACCACCGGCTACATAGATAATATCTGCCTCTGTATCTCGCAGGAAGAAATCTCCATAGGGACCGGTAAGGAAAACTTTATCACCAATCTTCAGGTGTTGATGAACCCAGGTGGTGCAAACACCTTCGGGAACATAGCGGATAATTAACTGAAGAGAATCGTTTATCTGGGGTGAAGAAGATATGGAATATGCTCTGGCAACTCTTTGTTTCACTTTATTATACGGCTCCGTTTCGAGCTGAACATATTGCCCTGCCTTAAAATCTATCATTTCACCCTCGGCAAGCTTGAAGGTAATCCCCTTTGTATCGTATGTGTAATCTATAATCTCCGAAACCGTGGCAGAAAAACGACGAATATTAAAGATACTTGCCGGAATATCTATCGTAATATCAGATTTCACTTTTACCTGGCAGGCAAGGCGAATATTCCCTTGCGCCAGCTCTGCTTTGCTTAAGAATGGCTTTTCTGTGGGTAACAGTGGTCCGCCTCCGCTATCCACCTTGCATTTGCACGCTCCACAACTTCCCCGTCCACCACAGGCAGAAGGAAGATAGATTTGTTTATCGTTCAAGGAGCTTAACAAACTGCTACCACCGGTAACAATTACATCGCGCTTGCCATTGATATTTATTTTGCATTGTCCGTAATTACTTAGCAAACGACCTGCAATAACCATGATCACAGCTAAGGTAACCCCAATCGCACTAAGTAAAGCCACGTCTTTTAGAATAACGCTAAACATAAAACTACACCTACTGTATTTGAACTATGCCGGAAAAACCAACAAATGCCAATGCCATGATACCGGTAATAATAAGGCTGATACCCACACCCTGCAGTCCTACAGGAACCAGTTTTTCTTTTAGTTTTCGCCTTAATGCCGCCAACATCAGGATAGCCAATAGCCAGCCAATACCGCTTCCCGCACCAAAAGCAATGGACTGCAAAAAGCTGTAATTGCGAATTACCATAAAGAGGCTAACCCCAAAAATGGCACAGTTAACGGTTATCAGGGGCAGAAAGATTCCCAGGGTATAATATAAAGCCGGAGCGTAGCGTTCTATAATAAGCTCTAACAATTGCACGAAGGCTGCGATAACTATGATGAATACAATGAATTGTAAGTAAACTATATTCCCGGGAACCAGGATGTAACGATACACCAGCCAGTTCAAACCTGTGGTGATGGTTAAAACAAAGATCACCGATATCCCAAGTCCAAATGAAGATTCAATTTCCTTGGAAACAGATAGGTAGGAGCACATCCCCAAAAAATTGGTAAGCAGGATGTTACTGGTGAAAATTGCTGCCCAAAAGAGCACAAAAGAGCTGATATCCATGCCTACACCTTAACCTTGTAATACTTCACATTAATAATCCAGATCAGCATGGCAAGAATGAAAAATGCGCTCGGTGCCATCACCATGATAGACCAATTTGTCCACCAGTCACCCATTACTTTGATGCCAAAAATACTGCCAAAACCAAACAACTCCCGCACAAAACCAATAACCAAGAGCACCAGTGAATACCCTACGCCGGCACCAATCCCATCCACAAAGGAATCTATCGGATTGTTCTGCGAAGCAAAAGCCTCTGCTCTGCCCATCAGAATGCAATTTGTGATTATCAAACCCACATAGGGTCCCAATTGCTTGCTAATCTCGGGTAAATTGGCTTTCAAGAAAATATCCACGATAATTACATAAGCTGCAATGATAAGGGTTTGCACCATCATCCTTACGCTTCTGGGAGTCCAATAACGGATTAAAGAAATGGTGAAACCAGAAAGAGCTAAAGAGAAAATAACCCCCAAGCCCATTATTAAGCTATTCATCATCAGATTGGTTACAGCCAAGGCAGAACAGATACCCAAAATCTGACGCCACACGCTGTTTTCTCTAAATGCGCTGTTTACAAAAATCTCTGTTTTCTTCATCATTGTGCCTGCTGCTGATTCACTGTATTGATAAGATTAATCTCGTCCCGAAGCATCTTTAGCACGCTTACGGAAGTAATAGTAGCACCGGTAATTTGCTGTATCTGATGCATGTCCACAGCTTTTTGACCCTCCGGAATAAAACTGAATTCAAATGCCGTTCCATCCGGCTGATACAAGGTAACATTGCGAAACTGAGCTAAGAACCATTCTTCGCCAATGCGTGCACCCAAACCAGGGGTTTCCATCTGCTCGTAGATAACTATTCCCAATAATGTTTTGCAATCCAAACTAAGAGCCGCCAATGCCCGCATTGTTCCCCATAAACCTTTACCACCTATATCGAAGCAATAGGCAATGGTGGAATCATTTACCACTGCCGCGAAAACTTTTCTATCTAAGCCGGGGAGTTTTATTTCCTTTATGTAGTTTGTGTATGATACTTGGGGTTCGCGAAGTAAATCGTCCTTACTTTCGCCACTTGCTTCGCTTATAGAATTTGCCAGCAAGCCAAGTATCATTCCTTGATATGCATTCTGTTTGTAAGCCTCTATCTTTGCTTCGCTGCTTCTGAACATCACAGCTAATACACCCACAAAGATCACACAGGTGGCAAGCATAAACAGAACAGGATACATGGGGCTATCTTTGAATGTCTTATCGCTCATGCTTTGGCTCCCTTCTTTGGCAGCACTTCCAAGCCATACTCAATTAAAGGCATGAAAGAATTCGCCAGTAACAAAGCAAACATGAATCCTTCGGCAAAAAGAGAAAAACGACGGATAAAGACAGTTAAAAACCCTATCAGTAGCGCATAAATCCATAAGGCAAGCTTACCTTTGGGTTGCGACACGGGATCGGTTGTCATAAACACAATGCCAAATAGAGCTCCACCACTTACCAGAAAATACAGGGGATTGTGAGAGGGATAAAAAACCA
>JAQVMI010000101.1 GCA_028703735.1 Candidatus Cloacimonadota bacterium
CCGTATGCCTCCACCCGTAACAATAACCGAGGCAGGATTTATACGGCTTGTGATATCGCTGAAATTGTATTCCTGACGTCCTTCCTTCAGTTCCAGTTCGAAACGGGAACGCACCAAAGAAAGATTGTCGTTATAAATAGTGATCCAATCCTCGGCAAATACCGGAATCAGGAGTAGGCAGATGGCTAAGCTCAATACGAGACGTTTCATGGTTTTCTCCTTTACAGATATACAGCTTGCGAGCCTGTTATAAGCCCTTGCTGACAAGCTAATTTTCTTGCACTATGGTGTCAAGCGAAAAAGGTGGTCTTCACCCCCTTATTTACTATCCCCTACTTTCAGGATTCAAAGGTATGGTGAAAAATACTGTGGTTCCTTTCCCAACCTCGCTTTCTGCCCACAATCTGCCATTATGCCGATCGATGATCTTTTTTACAATAGCCAATCCGATTCCGGTACCCTCAAATTCGTTATCGCGGTGCAAACGCTGGAAGGCGACAAAAATCTTCCCTACATACTGCATATCGAAGCCAACTCCGCTATCTTTAACGAAATAGATCACTTCGCTATCCGAAACCATGCTGCCTATCTGAATTCGCTTATCTGTTTGGGGAAGAGTAAATTTTACCGCATTCTCCACCAGATTCTGCCATACCTGAGAGATTAAAGCAGCATCGGCAAAACAATCTGGCAGCGCGTCTATCTGTAAACTGAAAAGTCCCGAAATCCTTCTATTAATCACTTCTCTGCATATAGTTTCTACCTGGTTCTGCATATTTACCGCTGAATATTTCAGTGAATCCCGGTTCAGTTTTGCAAGCTCTAACAGCTCTTTTATCAGAGTATCCATCCTATGCGCGGTGTACCTGATTGTATCGAATAGTTTCTTAGCTTCCACGCTTAGTTCATCCCTGAAATCATCCATCAAGATATTGCAATACCCATCAATGGTTCTAAGGGGAGAGCGTAAATCGTGTGCAACAGTGTAGGAAAAAGTCTCCAGTTCCAAATTGGCAGCCTTAAGCTGTTCGGTGCGTTCTTCCACATTTTGTTCCAATTCTGCAGCATGCCCTCTAATCTGTTCTATCAATTGCAAATGATGCAACACCATGGCAAGCTGATTGGAAAATTCCTGGGCAATTTCCTGATATTCTGCCGTAAACAATTCTTCCACATCGGAAGTAAACCACAGAAACCCTACTATTTCATCCTGGATAATCATGGCATTATACATAAAGGATTTCATGCCATCTGCAATTAGCTTTGCCCTTATTGGCATATCCTTTGGTTCTGTATCCAAGGCAACCTGATTTAGGATTATTGTTCTTTTTTCTCTTAGTTCATCCAAAAAAGCCTGGCTGGGGATATAGGGATCTTTTGTTTGCAGGTAGGCGAATCCATCTTGCGGCTTTAATAAAGCATCCACCTGCACCAAACCATCCCTTACTATGTTCACAGTTAGCACTGCAAAGGGAATAAGCATTTGCAGGTTTTCCACTGCTGCACTGCACACAGAATCGAAAGAGAGAGTTTCCAGCACTATGCTATCTAACTCGTGTAATATCTCTATGCGGTTTGCATAACGGTTCCGCTGTTCTTCTGCTAACTTACGCTGGGTGATATCCATGGTAATACCACCCAGAAGAATTTCACCATTGGGATTGGGTAAGGCAAATTTGGTGGTTTCGTGAAGATGTATGCTGCCGTCATTATAGAGCAGATCTTTCTCTATCAAAACCAAATTGCTCTCAATAGACTTCTGGTCTTCTTCAATAATTGCTTGCGCAAATTCCTGTGGATACACATCCAAAGGGGATTGACCGATATTAGTCCACCCGGAAAGATGGTTCTTTAGAAACTGGTTTGCATATAACAATCGGCTGTCTTTATCTTTAATAAACGCTCCGCCAGGCAGGTTTTGCATAAACAGCTCGAAACGCAATTGGCTTTCCTGGATGGCTAAGTGATCTGCTATCCGCTCTGTAATATCCCGGACTACAGCCAGAATGCCACTTATCTTGCCGTCCTTGATAATGGGTGTGCTGCTTACCTCTACCTGCTTAATTTGTCCTTCGCTATTCAGCAATTCCATCTGATACAAGCGGGAACCCATAAACCCATTTTCTCTTTCCAAAGCGTGTTGTTTTAAAAGTTCTAAATATCCGGGAGTTACGTAGTTCAGCAGATTTACATTTGGCAATTCCTCTTCGGAAACTCCAAAGAATTGCATGGCTTTTGCGTTTGCATAGGATACACCGACGGTTAGATTGTGAACTAAGATAATATCCTGAGCTGTTTCTGTAAGCAGTTTGTATTTAGTATTGCTTTCCTCCAAAGCTAATTCTACTTGTTTCCGCTGGGTGATATCAGAATATACACAATGGGTAGAGCGAAAGCTGCCATCTTCATTATAGACAATTTTACCCTCAAAATTTGCCAGTATCTGTTTGCCATCCTTCTTCTGCAGCAAAAGCTCTACACCCTCTACATAACCTGCTGCTTTGAAACGGGGAAAACTCACCTGAAATTTATCCCGTGATTCTGGTGCAAGAAATTCTGCAAAGTTTTTGCCGATAACCTCATCTAACTGATAACCAAGGTTTTGCAGCCAGGCATAATTAACCGATAAAATATTGCCATTAACATCCAGGGATTGATAGGCAATGGGTGCATTGTAATAAAGATCGCGAAATTGCTTTTCGTTGGTTTTAAGGATGTTTTGTTGCACACGAGTGTGTAGCCTGCGCGCTAACACTTGTCCAAACATAACCGTAGCCAAAGGAAAGATAATCATCACCGGAAGAGAAATTGTATTGATAACATCAAGGGCAACCTGTGATGGCATTAGTAACATCAGTTCCAGCATTGTGATGTGAGTTGCCAAACCCAATATGTAAAGCTCCCAAAACCCATAAGGTCGCTTCCATTTGTGATGCAGAGATCTCCACAATAAGCCCCAAAATGCAGAAGCCAATATAAGAGCGCAGCCTGTAAATGCTCCAGTTCCGCCCTGCCAAACTCTATATACAATAGCAATAGCTGCAGCAATGAAGGTGGGGATTACCCCAAAGAATAACCCTGTAACACTTAAAAGAACAGTGCGGGTGTCAATCAATATTCCCGGTCTTAACACCCAGGGATTAAGCATAATTGCCAAAACAGCCGCTCCAAAACTGAATCCTGTAATTACCCTGGATAGCCATATCTTGCGATATGTGTTAGTTGCAATTGCCTCGAAGATTATCCCCAAAGCCAAAAGCAGAGCGGCATTATACACTAATCCATGAAATATTCCCTGGTTCATTTACACCCTATATAAGCAGAGATAAATGTGTCTGCTGTAAATTATACTGCTGGAGGCGGCTCGTTTGTTTCTAACCAATAATGCCCCAGATATTTTATTGCTTCGGCAAACTGGTTAAAATCCACAGGTTTACGAACATAACTATTTACACCATTATCATAAGCAGAGATTAGATCTACAGCCTCTTTGGAGGAAGTAAGCACCACCACAGGTAAGCGACAGGTAATAGAATTCGCCCTTATCTGTTTCAGCACATCTATACCCCCAATTTTGGGTAGATTAAGATCCAGCAATACCAAAACCGGCGGATTACAGGGCTGCCTGTCTGCAAAAGCACCTCTGCAAAACAGATAGTCCAGTGCCTCCGCTCCATCTTCCGCAACGTCCAATTTGGCTTTTATGTTACATTTTAGCAAGGCTCGTTTGGTTAGCTCCACATCACCTGAATTGTCTTCCACAAGTAGAATTGTTCGCATTTTCATTATTCCTCCTTCAGAAATGCAGAACATCAATTCACGATTTATATAAACTTAATAATCCTAAATATATGGCTTGATCAATGCAAATCTCACACGTGACAATGGCTTAATGAATAGTTTGCAACAAGTTACAAATCTCCTCAAGCTGCATTTGCATCATCTACGCAAGAATAGTGTAAGGCTTATACCTGCATAAGGTTTGTCAAGCTAAATCTTTGGCAGACAACAGCCCCCTTTTTTTCTATACTGCTGCCCTTGTGCTTCCCTAACGTTTCCCTAATGGCGTTATGGAAGTATTAGGGAATCGTTATGGCAGCACTACAGAAATAAGCTAACAAGGAATAAGGGCAACCTAAAAAACATTATGGGATAATCTGGATAATTACATCCACTATTGGTGTTCTTGTTCAAGCCTTTATGGGCGCAGGCTGTTGACAAAGTCTACTTTAAAGTTCCGCAGGAACGAAATATCTTAGCCTGGGGTGTAAACCCCAGGAAGATGGTTAGGATGTAGCAAACCCCTTGCGGGTGACATAGTTCAATCTAACAAGATTTTATAACATCTTTGTGTCGCCTCTCCAGGGCTTACAATTGCTCCAATCTGATCCTGAGGTTCACACCTCAGGCTAATATCTTTCACCTCTGCGAGGTTTGTCAACAGCCTGAGCCCTGGGACGACATTTCAGATAGCATTTCCCGCACAAAGATACCATCATAGTCCCATCGGGACGATATTTAAGATAGCAATCATCCGGTTTTATCATGGTTTGGTTGAGTCCCAGCGGGACGACATTTCAGATAGCATTTCCCGCACAAAGATACCATCAGAGTCCCAGCGGGACGACATTTCAGATAGCAATCATCCGGTTTTATCATGGTTTGGTTGAGTCCCAGCGGGACGACATTTCAGATAGCATTTACCGCACGAAGATACCATCATAGTCCCATCGGGACGATATTTAAGATAGCAATCATCCGGTTTTATCATGGTTTGGTTGAGTCCCAGCGGGACGACATTTTAGATAGCATTTCCCGCACAAAGATACCATCAGAGTCCCAGCGGGACGACATTTCAGATAGCAATCATCCGGTTTTATCATGGTATGGTTGAGTCCCATCGGGACGACATTTTAGATAGCATTTCCACGCCACCCAAAAAACTTTGTGATGGTTTATCTAAAATGCCGTCCCGATGGGACTCTAATGCATATCTGTGGCAACTTTGCTATCTAAAATATCGTCCCGAAGGGACTCTAATGCATGTCTGTGACCACGTTGCTACCTAAAATGCCGTCCCGATGGGACTCTAATGCATGTCTGATGCCCAAGGGCAATGCAGATCACTTCGTCACATCACTTTTTCACCTCTTTTTGAAATCTCTATGATTGCTAATCATCCTCTAATCATTCACTAATGATTCCCTAATCGAATTAGAGAATAGCTAAAATTTTATTATGGGATAACTAAATTTCATAGGCATTTCTAAAAGAATGGCTTATATTGTATTTCAGATTGCAACGTGACAACGAAATCTGCAAATTGTGCAGCGAAATCTGCAAACTGTCGCATCCTTATGCATCGTAGGACATCCTTCACAAGACCAATTTGAGTGTTTTTGACAGGATTTCTGCAAATAAGATCACCGAAAATTGCAATTCGTGACAGCATTTATGCAAATCAATTCAGCATGAAGTGCTTATTTTGATTTATCAGTCAATGAGATAGTACTACACTCACCTGCATCCAGTAGACCGGTACAGAATCATCGTCTCTCTGAATCTGCCACGTCAAGCTGAGTTTTATCGGAATACCATGGTAGTTACCTGGTTATTAAATCCTCCACTCTGACTATGATCGGTAAATGCCTCTCCCATAACTGAATTAGTAAACCAAAACGCATCTTACTTTGTCGATTATTACTTAGAATTGAACATACTTTACTTATAAGAGTACCCAGTGTATATAGCAGAATTGGTAACCATTTGAATAATTCTATTTCATATCCATAGGTGGATTCAACAGATTCGTCGTTTATTCAACAAAGACACTAAACTAAGCTGTTGTAATCGATAAATAAAATAGCTATCTGAGTTGTTTGTCCTAGCATATCAGAAAAGACTAGACCAGCTTTAACGTTCGATAGGAGAAATGCGGGAGCTAATAAATGACTCTATGATATGCGATAAAACCATACTAACAATTTGACAATACTAGTTGACGTCTTTGAGAGTAATCTAAAGAGATTCATCATTCTTAAGTTCGTATTCTAAATATTTTTCTTTATTTGCAACCAATTTTCTGTTGAATGATACTCCAATATCGATCGAAAGCATTGAGGCAATCCTAAACAGATATATCATACTGTCAATCAACTCTTCTGATAGACCATCTTTATGTTTTGCAACCTGCTTCTCGATTTCATTTGAACCAAATCGATCAACATATAGATTAATTTTCTTTACAATATTAGAAAACTCACCGACTTCTCCAATAAGTCCAATAAGTTCTTTGTTAAGGGATTCGATAAATTCTTCACAATTGATGTTGCTATAATCCCATCCGTGCTGCTTATCAAAAGCCATTTGAATATCTATCAATTCTTGTAGTTTCATTTGTCGCTCCTTAAGTTTGTCGAGTAATAAACAAGTAAACTGAATACTATATTAGAGAATACGCCTATACAAACAGAGATAACTGGGGATATTATCGGCTTTCCAGTCAGAGTAAGTACTGTAATAATTAACATGGAGAACATTACATAAGCAATAAACGCTAATATTAATCTTCTTTCGAACTTATACATTCGTTTAATAACTCCACCAATTTGAATCCCATAGGACTTGATGATTTCTTCTTCAGGGGATTTTATCCTTCTATCACTTTCAATCTCATCCTTTGTCAGAATCATATCAAGGGGTACTGGCCATATATTTGTTTGATAACCATGCTGCCCAGCATAAGGCTTTGCAACTGGGTTGGATAAAACTGAAAAC
>JAQVMI010000102.1 GCA_028703735.1 Candidatus Cloacimonadota bacterium
TATCGATCCACTTAGGTTTCTGTTACCTTCAATAATGAACTTATCCATCTGTTATTCTCCCACGAAAAAAAATATTATGTTTAACTGATCAGCATGTAGCGGTCTCTGCCGCTAAGATCAGGATAGGATTCTGCCTTTTTCCATCCGCAGCTTTGGGATATATCCTGTATGGCTTGCCTTTGAGTTGCCCCATATTCCAATGCTAAAAAACCGTTTTCTGATAGCCAGGGCTTGGATTCCAAAAGCAAGCGACGGTAAAAATCCAATCCATCGGTTCCCCCCAGCAAAGCACTTTTTGGCTCATGGTTTCTAACCCGGGCATCCAAAGTGGCATATTCCTGAACAGAGATGTAAGGTGGATTGGATACTATCACCTGATACGAACATGCTTTAGCCGGAAACAGGTCTCCACAGTGAAATTTGATCTCTGCCTGCAATTTTTTTGCATTGGTCCTGGCTACCTGCAAGGCAGCATCACTTAAATCTATGGCTTCCACTTGCAGTAGAGGCTTGCTAAGCTTCAAGGCTATGGCTATGGCTCCACTACCTGTTCCAATATCCAAAATTTTATCGTAGCCATTCACCCTTGCTAACACTAATTCCACCAAACCCTCGGTTTCTGATCGGGGGATAAGGACACTGGGATTAACCAGCAGATCCCAGCCATAGAAACAAGCATTTCCCAAAATGTATTGGGGTGGCTCTTGATTTTCTAATCTATTTGTAAGACCTGCAAGTAACTGTAGTTGTTCAAAATTTAGAACTGAATCCTTAGCAAGAATAAGCTGAGCTCTGCTAAGACCCAGAAAACCCGAAACAATGTATAGATAATCTGCTTCAGCTATTCCGGATGTGAAAGCCTGTGCTTTAAGCTGAATTAGATAATCAGCCAGTTTCATGGTGTGGATGCTGTAATATCTTCTTTATAATGCTTACCTTTCTACCGCCATCCGAAAATTCCAGTTTATCGGCAAGATGATACAACATCGAAATTCCTCTGCCGTGCTCATCCAGATTCAGCTTGGTTTCCTGAGCCACACGAAGCAGCCATGCTTCATAATCGAAACCATCTCCATCATCTTCCACAGTGATGTTCAGGGTCTCATTTTGATGATCGATACAAAAAGCAAACCGCATACGCTTTTCTGCATTTTCTGGAATTTGCAAACGCTGCAAGATAAGCTGTTGAAGGCTTTTATGATCCAACACTCTTTCTTTGTTTGTTAACTTTAGTATCCCATGAATAAAGGCATTATAAACCATCTCATCCACGCAGATTAGAATTTCGTTTAGCTCACTATGAGATAAGTGGAAATTCTGCCTAAGGAATGAATTGAACACTTTGGATAAGGCAAATTTGGAGAAATGCTTGGGGTTTAGCACGAAACTAAAATCCGCGTGATCTAAATGGCTGTAAAAATCACTGAAATCATTACGGTTCTGTTTGCGCTCTACCAACCCCTGAATAGAACGGATAATCTGCTTTGTATCTATGGGTTTTCGGATGAAATCAGCAGCTCCCAGACGGATGGCTTCGATAAAATATTCATGATCCAGGAAGCCCGTCATCAGTATTACATCCAGTTCCCTGTCATAATCTCTGCGCACCCTACCCAAAAAATCCAAACCGGTAATCCCAGGCATTTCAATATCACAGATCACCAAATCGAAATCTTCGGAGTGAATTCTGCGTAAAGCCTCACTGCCATTATAGGCTGTTTCCACCTCGTACCCGCTAATTTTTAGAATGGCAGATAAGCTGTTCAATATGGCTGCACTATCATCTACTAACAATATACGGGGAAGCTTCATATTAGCCTAAATTCACGGTGAACAATTGGTTTAATTTCAGCATGGAAAATAGCTCGTACACACTGTTTGAACTGCGGATTACTTCAATTTCGCCACCTGTTGAGATAAAATCCTTGTAAAACAATAAAATTTTGCCAATACCCGTGGAACTGATGTTACGGCAATCCAGGAGGTCAAGCTCCAGCAAGTTTGCTTTGGAAGCTATTACCGCTGATAGTTTTTCCTGAAGAAGATGAGCATTTTCACTGTTCAATATACCGTCTATCTTCATGCTGGCGATACTGCCGTTTATGCTAAGATCAATATTCATCTGTCTCTCCTTAGAGGATTTTTTCATTGTTTTCATGTTTCAAAAGTTTCCTATGCTTGTCAAGAGGTTTGTTTAACAATAACCCCGTATTCGCCTTAAAATAGCATTTTGCACGTTTACGGGTGTGATCTCGTATTTTTTAAATTCTAATGTATAAATTGCTCTTCCCTGGCTTATAGATCTAATCCGGGTGGAATAGCCAAACAGCTCGGATAAGGGAACCTCTGCCACCACTTCCTGTTGATATTCGCTATGACGCCGCATAACGTCAATTTTGCCTCGCTTTGAATTTACGTCGCTAATGATATCACCCACAAAATCATCTGGAGAAAGCACTGTAAGCAGCATAACAGGTTCCATAATAACGGGAGCTGCTTCTCGTAACCCACGTCCAATTGCCATACCCGCTGCTATGCGGAATGCCAATTCGTTAGAATCCACAGGGTTAAATTCTCCACCAATAAGTTCTATTTTCACACGTTCCACGTTTCCGCTAATCAAAGGTCCATCATTCAAGGCATTCAGGGCAGCTTCCTCGATAGCTTTCCAAAACTCCAGAGGGATCTGTGCCTCAGTAATGCTGTTTACATATAAGTTCTTTTCTTCTTCGGGAAGGTCTTTTTGTGCCATTGGGCTAATGCGGAAGCGAACTGCGGCAAAATTTCCCTTACCGTTTAAATCTCGCTGGAATACTTCCTCGCAAACTACCGCAGAAGTAATGGTTTCCTTGTAAGAAACCTGCGGATTACCTACATTGGCAGCCACACCAAATTCGCGTTTTAGCCTATCCACAATAATATCCAGGTGCAATTCGCCCATGCCGGAAATTAAGGTTTGTCCGCTATCTTTATCCACATGTACTTTGAAGGTGGGATCCTCTTCTTCCAGCCTGCTTAAGGCAAGACCCAGGTTTTCCTGATCTGCCTTTGTTTTTGGTTCTATAGCAATGGAAATTACAGAATCCGGAAAATGCATTTTTGATAGTAGTATATCCTGCGTTCCATCCGTTATTGTGTCACCCGTAGAGACAAACTTTGCGCCTACCAAAGCACCAATATCACCTGCATGCAGATTATCCAAATCGTTCTTTCGGTTACTCATCATCTGCAGCATACGCGATACACGTTCCCGCTTTCCGTTGTTTTGATTCACAAAACTGCTACCCTTCTTCAGGGTTCCAGAATATACCCTGATGTAAACCAATCGCCCTACATACTTATCTATCTGCACCTTGAAAGCAAGAGCTACAAAAGGCGCATCAGGATCGGGATTAACGCTTAAAGGAGCATGGGTAACAGGCTCGAAACCAATGGCTGCTCCAATATCCAGAGGTGAAGGCAGAAAATCACAAACAGCATCCAGCAATAACTGTAAGCCTTTGTTCTTTAAAGAACTGCCACAAAGCACAGGGATAAAGCCATGCTTGCAGGTGCCATTGCGGATAGCCTGCCTAAGCAAGGTTTCTGATACTTCTTCACCTTCAAGATATTTAACCATTAGCTCATCCGAAAACTCGCTTACTGTTTCCAATAAGCTTTCGCGCATTTCTTGCGCTGCCGGAAGTAGGGGTAAAGGTATATCCGAAAGCTGCACTTCGCTGCCAGAGGTTAAGGGATCGAAATGCCACACCTTCATTGTGATAAGATCTATCACTCCCTCAAAACTATCCTCTCTGCCAATGGGAATGTTGATGGGATGCGCATGGGGAGTAAGCCTTTCTTGTATCATCTGAATCACTCTGTCGTAATCTGCACCAATGCGATCCATCTTGTTTATATATGCGAGGCGTGGAACATTGTAACGATTCGCCTGATGCCACACAGTTTCGGATTGGGGTTCCACACCTCCAACCGCGCAAAATACACCTATTGCTCCATCCAGAACTCGCAAACTACGCTCTACCTCTGCGGTAAAATCTACATGCCCGGGGGTATCAATAATGTTTATCTGGCAATTTTTCCACAGACAAGTAACCGTAGCGGATGTTATAGTTATTCCTCTTTCCCGCTCTTGCTCCATCCAGTCTGTAAAAGCATTGCCATCATGCACTTCACCCATTCTATGAAGAAAGCCTGTGTAGAACAGGATCCGTTCTGTGGTTGTGGTTTTACCCGCATCTATGTGCGCCATTATGCCAATATTGCGTAATCTGGAAAGCGGACTATCCGCATCGCTACTCATGATAAAAATCCTCGTTTTTTCTTTGTGTGGTCAAAGAAAAACAGGGCGGATTGTTTGTCTATGAAAAAGTAGTGAGATTGTGAGATGGTAAGGTGAAATCGTGGTAAGGTGGAAAGGAGGAAAGGTGAAAAGGTGAAAAGGTGAAACAGGGTTTGAAGATCGAAGGGTTTGTAGCCGGAGGATTCCGATCCTCCGCATTAAACAGGCTGGGGAGTTAAAAGTTAAGGGAGACGGGTTTGAAGATCGAGGGGTTTAGGTCGTAGCGGAGGATTCCTGCCTTAGCAGAAATGACAAGCAGAAAAAAACCTCTACCTACTCATAATGAAAGAAAGCTAAATATATAAATCGAACCCTTCAATATTCAAACCCTGTTTCACCTTTTCACCTTATCAGTACCGGCATTGCAAATACCGGTAAACAACAGGATGAAATCCTATGTTACAACCTTTCAACCCTTCCACCTTAGGTTCTACTCATACCTTAGGGCATCGATCAAGTTTAAATTAGCTGCTTTGGAGGCAGGATACCAGCCAAAGAAAATCCCGATTGCTGTGGAAAATCCCACGGATAAAAAGATTGACCAAGGTGTAACAGCAACGCTCCATTTCATGATATTACCCACAATTCTGGCTGCACCAAACCCCAGAAGGATACCAATTATTCCACCCAAGATACTGATGGCAGTTGCTTCGATGATGAATTGCAGCAAAACATCACGTTTACCAGCACCCACAGCCATGCGAATCCCAATTTCTTTGATGCGCTCTGTAACGGACACCAGCATGATATTCATGATCCCGATTCCTCCCACCAATAAGGATATACCCGCTATTGATGCCAGAAGAATGGTTAAAGTATCAGAAACACTATTGGCAGTTTCGGCAAGATCGGTTTGGGTACGAACCACGAATTCCTCGCTGGTGGTTCCCCTGTGCCTGCTTTGCAGCAAATCCAGTATATCTTGCTGCACCAGTTGAATAGCCTCTTTGCTTTCCGCAGAGACAAGGATCATCATATTGCGCCACCTTTGACCCAAAAGCCTGGTGTAAACAGTGGTATAAGGGGCAATAACGGTATCATCCTGATCATTACCCATCACGTTTTGTCCTTTAGCTGTAAGAACCCCTTTCACAACAAAGGGGATATTACGGATCCTAATAATCTTATCCACTGCATCTGCATCGCCAAATAGGTTATCTGCTACAGTTTTTCCTATCACACACACCTTTGCCCCGTTTTCCACTTCGGAGCTATTGAACAAACTGCCGGAACTGGTTTTCATATCCCGGATAAAGAAGTAATCTGCATCCACACCCATTACACCGGTACGCCAATTGTTGCCCTCAAACTTTAGCTGACCAAAAGTGTTGTAAACCGGGGAAGTGTATAATACTCCATTCACTTTATCCTTGATGGCATCCACGTCAGCAATTTCCAACAGGTTTCCGCTGCCAGCAGCTTGGCGTACATTGGAACCGCTTTGGCTAAAATTAACAGTAACCATAATCACGTTTGTCCCCATGGAATTCACCTGATCTTCCACGATCTTTTTTGCCCCCTGTCCAATTGCCAGCATGGTAATAACTGCTGCTACACCAATTATAATTCCTAACATAGTAAGAAATGTGCGTGTTTTATTACGGGTTAGGGATTTTAAGGCAATTCTGATGATTCCAAGTATCGACATCAATCCTCCTCGTCCAATTTGGGCAGGTTTTTAAGGTCATCTTTCGCTATGCGTGGATTTGGGTTTTGTTTATCACTAATTATCCTGCCATCACGGAAGGTGATTAATCTATCTGAATATTGGGCAATATCGTTTTCATGGGTAACTAAGATCACAGTTTTACCTTGTTGGTGCAATTCCTGAAACACAGCCATTACCTCGATACTGGTACGGGTGTCCAAATTCCCTGTAGGTTCATCAGCTAACAAAAAAACAGGATCATTCACGATGGCACGTGCAATGGCAACTCTTTGTTGCTGACCTCCTGAAAGCTGATTCGGATAATGCTTGGCACGGTCTTTAATCCCTACTATTTCCAGTGCATGCATGGCTTTTTCGTGTCTATCGTGCAAACTGCATTTTTTGCAATACAATAGAGGCAGTTCCACATTTTCTAACGCCGTGGTTCGAGGCAGAAGGTAGAAACTTTGAAACACATAACCTATCTTCTGATTGCGGATACTTGTAAGCTCTGCATCGCTCATGGCATGCACAGCAATATCATCCAGGATATATGCTCCGGAAGAGGGTTTATCCAGGCAACCCAGCAAATTCATGAAGGTGGTTTTCCCACTTCCACTGGCACCCATAATAGAGATAAAGTCACCGGTATTTATACTAAGGTTAATCCCCCGCAAAGCATGATCCTGAATTTCGCCCATACGATAGGTTTTGGTTAAACCTTCAGTTC
>JAQVMI010000103.1 GCA_028703735.1 Candidatus Cloacimonadota bacterium
GCACTAAATCAGCTTAATATAGATAATCACAATCGGATTCCTACTACAGATTGTCGTTTACTTCGTAGAATAATTCGAGATCATCAGTATCGGGGTTATAGTGCCGAAGAAACGCTGATGAGATGGCGCGATGTTCGGGATGGTGAAGAAAAGAACATCTTCCCATATCAGGAAAATGCCGATTACATGTTTAACAGCAGCCTGACCTACGAACTTGGGGTATTGCGGAATCATGCCTGGAAACTGCTGCATAATGTGCCACCCAGCTCTTCTGCATACACAGAAGCACAACGGCTAATTCATCTTATCTCTCACAGCAAGGATATCTCGGATTCCTTGGTTCCCTTTAATTCCATAATCAGGGAATTTACCAATGGCAGCATCTTCCGCTATTAAGCTAATATGAAAAGAATCAATATCTTAAGTGAAGACGTACGCAACAAGATAGCCGCAGGTGAAGTTATCGAACGACCAGCCTCTGTAGTAAAAGAGCTGGTGGAAAATTCACTTGATGCCCAAGCCGATAACATTATCGTGGTTATAGAAAATGGAGGAAAAGACCTGATAAGGGTAGTAGACAACGGTTTTGGCATGGGTTATGATGATGCTATGCTTGCCTTTGAACGTCATGCAACCAGTAAGATAAAAACTGTGGAAGATATCATTCATATTGGCTCACTTGGTTTTAGGGGTGAAGCCCTTCCATCCATAGCCTCTGTTTCCAGCTTGAATATGGTTACCCGCACCAAAGATGAAGACTTAGCATCTATAATAGAATTCAACAACGGAAAATTGATAAATGTAAGCAAAACTTCTGCCAATCCCGGCACAGCCATAGCAGTTCGGGGTTTGTTCAAATCCTTGCCTGCCCGTAGAAAATTCTTGCGCTCTTCCTCTGTGGAAGCACGCTACATCCTTAAATATCTGCACTATCAGGCTATTCTATATCCCCAAGTCTCATTTAAACTGGTGATGGATGGTAGAGAGCGATTGGTGTATATTGCCACTGAAGATCGTAATAAACGCATGAGTGATGTGTTTGGCAGTGGCTTTTTTTCTGATGATATAATAGCAATAGAGGGTGAAAGCGGTGCTTACAAGCTTTCTGGCTACATTTTTGGTTTGGAAGACCGTCACGACAAGCTTATTGATGCTCAATATACTTTTATAAACGGACGCTTTATTAGCGATAAAACTGTGAAGCATAGCATCAAGGCTGCTTACGAGCCCTTTATCTTAAAAACCAGAGCTTGGCAGAAGGGTAGCACCCCTCCCTATATTCTGTTTTTAGATATTCCTGCTGAACAGATTGATGTGAATGTTCATCCTGCCAAATTGGAAGTGCGTTTTAGAGAAAATAACCTTGTGCATGGTTTGATTTTTGAAACCTTAACTCGTTCTTTGCGCAATTATGAGGATCAGAAATTTGCGAATGCCAGGCTAAAATTTAGTGCTTTCACACCTCCTAAACCAACCACAGCTTTGGAGCGGGACATATTTGTAAAGAATGTGGAAGTCCCCCGCTATTCTGAATACAAGAAAGAATTTGGTAAGCTGTATCAGGATGATGTATTTAGAGGTGAACCAGCCCAGAAACAGGACAATATCCCAATTTACAACGCTGCCAAAGCCGAAAGCGAAGTACAGGAAATCTTTTCCGATTTACCCAATGATGAGCTGAAGTATAATATATTACTTAAGAATGAAGAGGATTACATAAACCCCTGGCAGCTTCATAACACATACATTTTTATTCAGGTAGAAGATGGGCTTGTTATCATAGATCAGCATGCTGCCCACGAACGTATAATCTACGAAAAGCTGATTCACCGAACTGCTGGTGCTCCTGCTACAAGGCAGAAACTGATAATCCCTTTAGTGATAGATATTCCGCCCTATATTGCTTTGGAAATAAAAGAGCTGATTGAAGCAAATTTCGAGCTTCTGGAGAAGATTGGGTTTATGCTAAAGAAATTCAGTGGTGATTCTTTGGTTATCGAAGAAATTCCTGCTGAATTGGGAGATTTTCAGGGAGGTCAGGTTTTCTTGGAGATTTTGAAACAGCTCGAATTGGAAATGGATATGAACACAGATTTTAGAGATAGTCTGGCAAAATCCATTGCTTGTAAAGCTGCAATTAAAGCCAATCACAAGCTTTCCCGGCGCGAAATGTTAGCCTTGATAAACGACCTGTTTGCCTGTCACGTACCATATTTCTGTCCGCATGGACGCCCATTAATTCTTAAGATGCCAATTAGCGATTTTGAGAAGAAATTCAAGCGCACCTTATGATTCCCATTATTACAATAGAGGGTCCAACAGCCTCGGGTAAATCTGCCTTTTCTTTAGAGCTTGCATCTTATTTTGGCACCCAGATTATCTCTGCAGATTCCAGACAAGTATATCGTTACATGGATATCGGTACCGCAAAGGTTAGCAAGGAAGCCCGTGAGATAATTCCCCACCATTTGGTGGATATAATAAATCCTGACGAAAGCTTTAATGCAGGACTCTTTGCGCAAAAAGCAGCAATTGCGATTAGAAGCTTGCACGAAAGCGGCAAAATTCCCATAATCTGTGGTGGAACAGGGCTGTATATCCGCAGTTTATTAGATGGCTTGTTTGCCATACCCGCTTTACCTGCAGAGCTAAGGGAGAATCTTAAACAGCAGTTTGTGGAGCTTGGCAGGGATGCTATGTTTGCAAAGCTACAACAATTGGATGCTGATTTTGCAGCAGTAATAAGCTCTTTCGATACCCAAAGGGTACTTAGAGGCTTGGAAGTAGCCATAGGAACAGGAATTCCGCTTAGTGAGCATTGGCGCAGACAGCAAAAACACCAGGAATACAAAGTCTTTAAGATACTGCTAAATCCTGCTCGAGAAATACTGTACCATAGAATTAACAGCCGCTTAACTGAGATGTTAAACGAGGGTTTAATCCAAGAGATTAATTCGCTGTTATCCCGTGGTTACTTATCTACTTCTCCAGGACTTAATAGTTTGGGATACAAAGAGTTCATGCCATATTTTATGGAGCAAAAACCCTTGCAGGATTGTGCAAATATGGCGGCTCAGCATCATCGTAATTATGCAAAGCGACAATGCACCTGGTATCGAAAGTGCATATTTGATTTGACATTCACGAATAACCAGATTAATTTGTCTGAGTTAGCAGTGTTTGTTAATGCCAAATTAAACGATTAGGGGCAACACATGCAAATAGTAGCCAAAGTATTTATGCAAGAGATAACAAAGCGCGATGTTGAGCGCGAATGTAGCAAGATGGGCGTACCTATTAACGATAATAACTACGCTAATGCCCTGAAAAGGTTGTTGGACAAGTGTCTGCTTCTGGAAAGAGCTATTCATCAAGGCATCAGCATCACAGAACAGGAATATGATGATGCCCTATTCTCACTTATGGACGAGGATGAACCATTTGGCTTACCCAGTGGGGAAATTCAGGATATTAGCCCCATAGAAATGGAGCAAATGTTACGTCGCAATTTGATTATCAGAAAGTATATAAAATTCATTTGCGATAGCGAAACACCTGATAAATCGGAAGTATTGAAGGAATTCTATCTGGAACAACCAGAAATATTTGAAAGTGGCGAAAGCGTTCGTTGCTCTCATATCTTGATTAGAGGAGTTTCCTCCGAAAGTGCAAAAAAAATAGCAGAACTTAGAGAACAGATTAAAAGTGCAGAGGATTTCAATAGCCTTGGTGTGGCTTGTTCAGATTGCCCCAGCAATGCTTCTTGTGGAGATTTGGGCTGGTTTCATAGGGGTCGTTTAATTCAAGAGATCGATGCAGTTGCCTTCAGTTTAAAGCTTGGAGAAATCAGTCAGCCTTTCAAATCCGAATATGGATACCATCTGCTGATGCTAACCGATAAAAAAGATAGCAGCCTAATATCATACGAAGAGATTAAGGAAAGCCTGCAAGCCCGCATGCAACAAGTGGAGCGTGAGTTTCTGCTTTCTAAACACGTTGATACCTTACGCCGTCAACATGCCAGCGATATAATTATTTACAATTGAACTAAAAACCACCAAAAAGCTATTCACAGCACCTGTGCAGAGCTTTGTGAAGTAGCTGATATATAAAATTCATCAAACAAAGGATATAGATTATGAGATACGATATTATCATCATAGGTGCGGGTCCTGCGGGGCTTAGTGCAGCTATTTACAGTGCCAGGGGAGGGCTGAAAACTGCCATCTTCGAAAAAGGTATGATTGGCGGACAGATTAATGTTACGGACGAAGTAGAAAACTATCCCGGATTTGAAGAACCCTTATCTGGCTTCGATTTAACTGATAAGATGCATAAGCAAGCACAACGTTTTGGGGCAGATTTCATAGATGAGGAAATTACCGCTATGGGCTTGGAAGGCTTATGCAAAATCGTGGAAACCACAGAAAATAAATACCGTGCAAAAAGTGTAATCATTTGCACTGGAGCACACCCCAGAAGATTAAATGTACCCGGTGAAGAGCAGTTTACCGGACGTGGGGTGTCCTATTGTGCTACTTGTGATGGAGCTTTGTACCGCGATAAAACAGTGGCAGTAGTAGGTGGTGGCGATAGTGCTATCGAGGAAGGTTTGTTCCTAACCCGTTTTGCCAAAAAAGTGTATGTAATACACCGTAGAGATAGCTTGCGAGCCCAAAAGATTATTCAGGATCGTGCTTATAAAAACCCTAAAATGGAATTTATCTGGGATAGCGTGGTTCAGGAGATAAGAGGGGAAACCAAGGTGCAGGATTTAGAGATTTACAATCGCAAAACCAACCAGATTACGCATATTCCTATGGATGGAGTTTTCATTTATGTGGGTATTTTGCCCAATAACGAGCTGTTAGAATCCCGTATAGAGCTTGATAGTTCTGGTTTTGTGCTAACAGATGAATATATGCATACCAATGTCCCTGGTATTTATGCTGCGGGGGATATTCGCCACACAGTTTTAAGGCAAGTGGTTACTGCTACCAGTGATGGAGCCATAGCTGCATGGAGTGCAGAGAAGTGGATTATAGAAAACTATGACTCCCTGGAAGTGTGAAGCAATGAATAACACGCTCAGCAGCAAGGAAATACGCCGGCAATTCATAGATTTCTTCATTAGTAAAGGGCACGAATTCGTGCATTCTTCACCTGTAATACCTACGGATGATCCCACTTTGCTTTTTGCCAATGCAGGAATGAATCAGTTCAAGAGCATTTTTGTAGGGAATAAAGAGATAACCATAACCCGGGCAGTAAACAGCCAGAAATGTATTCGGGCAGGGGGCAAGCATAACGATTTGGAAGAGGTTGGTAAAGATGGATATCACCACACCTTTTTTGAGATGTTAGGGAACTGGAGCTTTGGTGATTATTACAAAGTGGAAGCTATCACCTGGGCTTGGGAATTGCTTACTGAAGTGTGGAAACTACCCAAGGATTTACTGTATGCCACTGTTCACGAAAGCGATGGCGAAGCGTACGAACTATGGCAGATACATACTGATATCACACCCAGCCATATCACCTATCATGGAGATAAGGATAACTTTTGGGAGATGGGCGATACCGGTCCTTGTGGACCATGCTCTGAAATTCATATAGATAGGGGTGCTGATAGTTGTGATAAACAAGGTGTGGAAGGGCATGTATGTGCTGTAAATGGTGATTGTGCAAGATATATAGAGCTATGGAATCTTGTTTTCATCCAATACCTCAGAGAAGAAAACAGAGAGCTTAAACCACTTCGGAATAAATTTGTGGATACCGGTGCAGGCTTGGAACGTATTACGCAGGTATTGCAAGACAAACACAGTAATTACGAAACCGATCTATTCATGCCAATTATAGAGAAGCTGGTAACGCTTTCGGGAGTTCCTTACACTCAGGAAACCGGAACCTCGCATCGTGTGATAGCAGATCACGTCCGCTGTTTATGTTTTGCTCTTGCAGATGGTGGATTTCCCTCCAATGAAGGCAGGGGTTATGTGCTAAGACGCATCTTGAGAAGGGCTGCACGGCATGGCAGACTTCTTGGCTTTGCAGAGCCATTTCTTCATGCTTTGGTGGATACAGTAGTAAAGGTAATGGGACATCATTTCACAGAGCTTGCAGGAAAGGAAGATTTCATCAAGATGGTAATAAAAGCCGAGGAAGAAAGATTCAATAAAACTTTGGATTTGGGCTTGGAAAGATTCAGAGAAATCTGCAGCAGACAGCAGGGTGGAATTATTGGAGGTGCAGATGCCTTTATGCTATACGATACTTATGGTTTTCCTTTGGATTTAACTGCTATCCTGGCAGAGGAAAATGGGCTGAAAGTAGATTTTTTCGGTTTTGATACAGAAATGGAAGCACAAAGGCAGAGAGCCAGAAATGCCAGTAAATTCAGCCAGCAATCAGTTAACGAAGATTGGATAGATTTTACTCCTTTATCTGCCACACTGTTCAATGGCTATGACGACATGACGGTGTCCACAAATATTCAACGCTATAGCATAGATGCACAGCAGCGTGTTTTAGTGCAGCTTGCATCCACACCATTTTATGCAGAATCAGGAGGACAAGTAGCCGATACAGGCAGTATTGGCAATGAAGATTTTGAGCTCCAGATTTTTGAGGTAAAAAAGCAGGATGAATACATAATCCATTATGGAACCT
>JAQVMI010000104.1 GCA_028703735.1 Candidatus Cloacimonadota bacterium
AGACACAGATACCAGGACAATTTGTGTTAACAGGTAGCAACCAATTTGAGTTTATGCCTCACCTAAGCCAATCTTTAGCTGGGCGCACAGCCTTGCTAAAGTTACTTCCTTTTTCGTATCGGGAAATGGCAGAGGGTAAAGAAACTGAAGTGCTAAGTGCCATACAGCGAGGTTTTTATCCCGCTTTGCTAAACCCTCAGTTAGATACTTATGCCTTTTACAATTCGTATATAGGCACTTATCTGGAACGGGATATCAGGTCTTTGGCACTGGTGAAGGACTTATCACAATTCAGGATATTTTTAAGCCTTTTAGCAGGACGTACCGGCTGTGAGCTAAACAAGAATAAGCTTGCTGCGGATACAGGGGTGGATGTGAAAACAATTACACAGTGGCTATCTCTTCTGGAGACAAGCAGCATGATTTTCTACCTAAGACCTTGGTATAAAAACTGGAAAAAGCGCATAGTAAAAAGCCCGAAGGTGTATTTTATCGATACAGGATTGATTTGCCATCTCCTGGGTATTCAGGATTCGGAAACGCTTGCCAATCACCCACTTCGGGGAGAAATTTTTGAGGCTTATGTGGTTTCGGAAGTTTTGAAGCATTACCAAAATAAAGGCATGAACCCAGGCTTGTATTTCCTGAAAGAGAGAACAGGCTTAGAGCTGGATTTGATTGTTGACCATGGGATAAATCAGACAATTATGGAGATAAAATCTGGAACAACCTTACATCAATCTTGGTTGAGCGGGCTTAGTTCAGCACAAAGAGCAAATGCAGATTTTAAGATGGCGATGCTGGTTTACAACGGGAAGGAATCTTACCCTCTAAATGGCATAAAAGTTACTTCTGCAACCGAGATAAACAGTGGGTTAGAGATTTAACATGCAAGCAGAATATACAATAAGAACCGCTGTAATAGCTGATAGCGAAGCTATTGCAGCAGTGCACATCCAAAGCTGGAGAGAGACCTATCCCGGCATAATGCCTCAACAGCGGCTGGATAGCATGAACCTGGAGCGAAGCACAAAGCATTGGCAGGCAAATATTTCCGGTGCTTTCACAGTTCTGGTTGCAGAGGTGGAAGGCAGAATTGTGGGCTTTGCAAGTGGTGGTGATAACCATGAAAATCAGGATTGCGAAACTGGTATCGGCAATGTTTGCGATTGTGAATTGGGAGCATTGTATCTGCTAAAAGAGTTCCATGGCAGAGGGTTTGGCAAAGCCCTGTTTATCCGCTTTGTGGAGCTTATGAAACAGGAAAAACGCCGAACCATGATTGTATGGGTGGCAGAAAAGAACCTGTCCACCGGCTTCTATGCCGCCATGGGAGGAGAATTGGCGGATAGAAAGATACTTATGGTCTGCGAGGTGCCTATTTCTGTACTGGGATTCAAATATGTTTTTTGAGATAGCAAGGGTGTGTAGCGAACTTTAGCTACTTGAAACGATGCAACAAAACAATTGGTTCTCTTGCATAACGAGTAGGGATTATTTTACAAGGATTTCAAGATTAGGAGGATTAAAGGATTTTCATTATGGAGAACTTATAATCAGTAGTGTAGAATGATGCCTTTCTTTTAATAAATCCTCCAAATCCTAATATCCTTAAATCCTTGTTTCTATAATTCTGTCTCCTCACTTTCTATCCCTGTTATCCTATCACTTAAAAAATGATGTTATCCAAATCAATCAAGGCTTTTTCGGCAAGATTTAGCTCCGAAAGTATGATAAACTTTAGCTGTGAAGCTTTGCACTCTCCGCTTTTCAGGTTTGCTTTATGGTAAAAAAGCAGGGAGCTGACGGATGTATCGGTATCTCCATAGGCAGAAACCGGTGCTTTTGTGCTATAGAAATATAGCTTTTCAGCCCACCACTTTATCTCCCATAAGAGCCAGATACAAGTTTAAATGGGAGGAAATAGCTTCCTTATCTCGCACGCTGGTTTCAGAATGATGGGTGTTATCTCCATTCCAGCCTTCACCGCTGTTGTTCCACATCTCTGCAATGCTTTTGGCATAGATGGGGTCGTATTCTATTATGATAAAATCCTGTGTTAGCATTATAGTTTCCTTATAATTTCTTCGGGTTGGATTCCCCTAAAGTAAGGGAATCAAAATTACCGCCCCAAGCTTAGTTTAGTGAATACTTTCGTGGCGTTTTCGTAAAACACTTGCTGATGATGTGCTTCGGGGATAAGCTTCTTGATAAAGTTTACATACACGTCGATATGTGCCAGGGGCCAATCTGTTCCAAACAGCAGCTTATCATAACGATCGGCAAGAATCAGGGCTGTTCGGAACATGTTTAAATACAGGTCTTGCGCTACAAAACGCTCGAAGAGCTCTTTTTCGCCTATTAACAGCCCCGATAAATCTGCATAAACATTCTTGTTTTTATACAGAATCTCGGCAGTTTCCAAAAGCCAGGGATTGCCCAAATGCGCAATTACAATTCTAAGCTCAGGATGTTTCACAGCAAGCTCATCAATGGACAAAGGGTGTGAGTACTTTAGCAAGCCGCGTTCACTGTAGGTATCGCCACTATGGATAACCACCGGAAGATCATATTTTATAGCAAGCTGATAAACCGGCTCATATTTCCTGGAAGTTACCAGATAGTGATAGTAGCCTGCATAAAGCTTTATGCCTGCACAATCACTTTTTTGCAGCGCAACATCCAGGTTTGTAATAGCTTCTTTATCTAAATTATGAGGATTTATCCCCGCACAATAATAGTAATTGGCAGGCAATTCTCCCATATCAAAACGCATCGGGGTTGCTGCCTGTTTATCGGGAAAAGAACCTGGTTTGGTTTCACATAATCCCATGCAAATACCGGCGAGAATATTGTTGTTTCCCCTCTCTTCTTCCAAACCTGCTTTGGTATAGTTTACACCATTCTGCTCTGAAGCTGTAAGAAAAGATGCAATATTAGAGTAATGCATGTGCGCATCTATTATTTTCACAGTAATTCCTTTTAAAGCTTTTATAGTACGTTTAGATTGAAATGTCAGGCTCGTAATTGCACTCGCCTCGAGTGCTTATCTATGCAGACAGTCGAGGCGACTGTTATTACGATTTTTTACGGCATATCAAAATAAAGTCTATATTAAATCCAATCTTTGGGTTTGTTGCATAGTTACGGATAAAATGTCAAGCGAAATTCCTGCAAAGCGGCTATAGTATTGGCGAAACTTATCAACAAACCATAATTGGTTCGTAACATAGCTTTGTAAGCTGTTGTACCAGCCGGTTTGTAACCGGCGAAACAGGATGCAATATCAAGGGGATCGGGTTACAAACCCAATCCTACAACAGGATGCAATCCTATGTTACAACAGGATACAATCCTATGTTACAATCGTGGTTACAGCAAAATCCCCATCAATGTGATATCATCCCGCTGTTCATGCAAAGTAAGCTGAGTTTCTATAAAGCTTTCCAGCCCGCTTTTTTGTTCACTTAAGCTCTGGTTGGCATTGCTGCGAAAATACTCTATCCAGTTCACCCATAATCTGCGTTTCAGCAATTCTGCTTGCTGCACCGGCTGGTCTATCAAACCATCGGTAAGCAGATAGAGCATATCTCCGCTATGGTAATTCAAGATCTCCAGTTCTGGCTGCAAGTTTTCCCTGGATCCACCCAAAGAGTGTTTGTAACCAACTAATGTGCGAACAACAGGTTCTGAATTTAACTGGTTAAAATACAGCATCCTGTGTTTAGCTCCGGAAAAACTGACTTGCTGCTTTGCCTTATCCACTAAGATCAAAGATATATCCAAGCCGTCTTTCATGCTTTCTGCATGCCCCTGTTGCAAGGTATAACGAACTTCGTGGTGCAATTGGCTGATAATCTCATCGGGACTGTAAATTTTCCTGTCTCGTACTATGGAATTGAGGATGCTATTGGTCATCAGGGTCATAAATGCTCCCGGAACACCATGCCCGGTGCAATCTATCACTGCCAAAAGATAGCTGTCCTGTTCGGGAATAGGATAGAACCAATAATAATCTCCTCCTACCACATCCCGGGGTTTCCAGATGATGAAGTATTCCTTAAGGTAAGAGTTTAAAACTTTAGTATTCGGGAGTATCGAACGCTGAATTAGCGAGGCGTAATTGATGGAATCCATTATTTTAAGATTAAACTCCTGCAATTCCTGGTTGCGGATTTCCCGCTCGGCTGCCAGTTGCTCGTTTAAGATGCGTTCGGTGCGTTCACGTTCCAGCTTTATCTGTTCTTCGCGGTAGCTGGTGTTCAGATTGATATTATTCAAAAAGCTATTGAAGATTTGCACGGTCTCGGCAATGAAATCGGCGTTTTCCTTATCCCAATAAAGCTTCCCGCTTTCACCAAAATAGAGGTATCCTATAGCCATGCTCTGAGAATCGGTTAAGGGGTAATAGAGCCGCACTTCGCTTTGTTTACTTGTGTCTTCAGTTTCCAATACTGCGCTCTTTTTTTGTTTGCGACGCTTGGGTGGTATCCATTCCGGGAAGGCTTTGCTGGCTGGGTCTCTATCTATGCGTGCCAAATCCAGATTAAAGTATCCTTCAGTAGGAATTACGGAGAGCATTTCCGGGGTGGGAGGGTTAAACTGTTCCAATCCCAGAGAGCTTTCCTCTCTTATCAGTGCCAGTTTGGTTTTGGGATACAGCTTCTTGATAAATGCCGCATAAAAGCTGAAATACTCGCTTTCTTCCTGATGGTTAAAAGAACTTTCTAACAGGCTCTTAAGTGCCTTGCGTTCATCGTGATGCACGGGATCGAGAAAACGGAAGAACCGCATTGCTACCATAGCCAACGCAATTCCAACAGCAAAAAGGAAAAACAGGACAAAGAAATTGTGGCTTATAGTTTTATCATTGAAATAGATATGAGAATGCAAAACTACCACGTAAGCTCCGAATACCACGAAGCCAGATAACCATTTGCGCATCCGGTAGTAATAACGGATGGGAAACTCTAACAAACCTAATAACAACCCCACGAAGGGAGACACAATGGGAACAAAGATAAACAGGAAAAACAAACTGGTAAACACCAGATCAAGAGTTAATCCATACAGTAAGCCCTGATGATACAGCCAACTACCGCTTAACCCGGAAACCTTGAAGAGAGGTTCAATAATCCATTTGAGTGCAAGGGCTAACCCGAATATCTCTGCCGCTAAGATTAGCAAAGGTAAAAAACCTAAGGAAAACCAACGTCCCATTATCCGTCTCTGCAATCCCTTTTGACGCAGTAGCTGAATTACGAATAATACAAAGATCGAAATGCCAAAGATAAAATACATGAACCCAAAAGAGCTTCTTTCCCAGATCATAAGCAAAATAAGGAAATAGAACAAATATCTCCAAAGAGGCTTTGTGGATAGGGGACGGGGGGTTACAAATACCAGCCCCATCAGGAAAAGAAACACTAATTTAGTTGATATTCCTCCGAACAGATTTGACCAAAAAAGGCTCTTAGAAATCAAGTCATAGGGAAAAAGCACCAGGAGGATAAAGGCAAGCTCCAGCCAGCCTATTTTGCCTACAATAACGATAGCTCTCCAAATCAAAAAAGCAACCAGGACTACTAATAAGAAAATAACTAAAATCAAAGTGGATAATGAAGCTCCATTTTGTAGTAAAACTTGCGAAATGGAGATGTCTTTAGCATAAACTCCTCCCAGATTTACTTGGTTTAGCAGAGAGGAAGGTCTGTAAGTGAATACAAGGCTGGAATCTTCTCCGGCTCTATGAATCAGTGTAAGTTTCAGCTCTGGCTTCTCAAGTTGTTTATGGTAACGCGTAAGAATCTTCTGAGTGTCCTTGAAATGCGCACTCCAGAAATCCAGCCGATGCTTGTTCTGAGCGTAGTAGCCTATCAGTTGCTCCATTTCCTTGTAGCTTAGCTCACCAAAACTGAAATCGATAAAACCCTTATGAATGCTTGGGTCATTAAACAACAGGTAACTGATTTCCCCTTGGCGGGGATTCAGTTTGGTGAAAACACTGTCTTTGGTGCTTATTTCCTCCAGATACAGTGACCCATTAGACGAAAACAAGTAGCTATATTTCTGTAAGGGTGATAGCTCGCTTTTCTCTTGAGCAGCCCATTTTACTATGCGTCTTGAAGTTTTGCTTCCTACAGCAGTTTGGGCTATTACTTTAAAAGTAGTAAAACTCGGCTTAAGCATAATATTGACGTATTCTGTAATTGATAAGCTTAGTAAGATTGTTATCAGCAGCACATACCAATAACGGGTAAATAACAGATAAACCTTGTTCATGGTTACTCCTTTGTTTTACATAGTCTTTACACTAATATCGTTCTCCATTTTCCATTGATCCTGGGGTGGCAATCTCAAAGCGAAGCTCTCACTTTGAAAAATCTCACTGCGAAGCTCTCACTTTATTAAATCTCACAGCGAAGCTCTCACTTCTTTGGCTTCCTGCTTACCAATTCATAAAGCAAATAGCCATTCAGCATATACAGCACTTTATCAAATTCCTTATCACCGGGGATGATGAGATCGGCATTTTTCTTGGAGTGCTCTATAAAAGCTTCATGAGAGGGTTTAACGGTTTGCAGATATTGATCCAGCACGCTTTCCACGCTTCTGCCACGATCAATAATATCACGCTGCATACGCCGTGCTAATCTGGTATCAGAA
>JAQVMI010000105.1 GCA_028703735.1 Candidatus Cloacimonadota bacterium
CACTTGGGCAAATCAAAGATACTTGCACTGGCAAGACCTTCGTCTTTACAAGCATCCGGAGGGTTTCCCACAAAACTTGGAGAGTATCTTAGCACAGGTGTTCCTGTCGTAGTGACCAGGGTTGGAGAGTTAGGACATTACCTTAAAGATGGGGAAACTTGTTTCTTTGCGGATCCTGATTCTGCTGAAGATTTTGCGAAAACTGTTCTGTATGCAATTGACAATTATGAATCAGCTATTATTGTTGGAGAAAGGGGAAGGGAATTGGCTATTAGTACATTTGCATCATCAGCACAGGGAAAGCATCTGGAGGATTTTCTTCTAAAAATGAAAAAAAAGAAGAGCTGATTATGATAAATATAACTATTTCGGGAGATTTTTGTATTACACCAGATTACATTAGCCAAGATTTAATTGATGATAGCGTGATTTCTTTTTTGGGTAATAGAGATTTGAACATACTGAATCTTGAGTGTCCGATTACTTCGGATTTATCAAAGAATAAAATAGAAAAAACAGGGCCTCACTTAAGGACAACAAAGAGTATTTTTAACCATTTTGCTAAGCTCAATGTTCATGCTGTTACACTTGCTAATAACCATATCCTGGATTATGGGCAGGAAGGTTTAGCTAACACAATAAATGAATGCTATCAGCATAACATCAAATTCGTAGGAGCGGGCAAAAATATAGTTGAGGCAGTTAAACCGCTTATAATTGAAGTTAATGACGTGAGAATCGCTATAATTAATTGTTGCGAGAGTGAATGGTCAATTGTCTCTGAAAATTCAGGAGGGGCAAATCCCTTGGATATTATTGATATAGTGTCTCAGATAAATTATTGTAAACATCAGGCAGATTTCGTGATCCTGATAATCCATGGTGGTAATGAATACTATCATCTTCCTAGCCCTCGTATGGTAAAAACCTACAGATTCTTTGCAGAAAGTGGAGCTGATGCAGTTATCGGTCATCATACTCATTGTGTGGGTGGAAATGAGATTTATAGAAATGTACCAATTGTGTATAGCCTTGGCAATATGTTGTTCACAAGAGCGAACAAAAACAAGGTTTGGTACACAGGACTAATAGCCGAACTTCAGCTTGTGAAAGGAGAGTTTATTCAATTGAACCTTATCCCTGTAAAGCAAGATAATTCTGGGTTCCAGCTTTCATTATGCCAAGGAATAGAAAAAGAGAATGTTCTATCGGATTTGGAGCGTAATAAAGACATTATTGAGGATTCTACAAAACTTAATAATGAATGGATTGATTTCGTAGAGAGCAGAAGAAACTCGATAAACATTTTTTCTCCCGTAAATGCAATCCCTGGAAGATACATAAGAGCGATCGCGGCAAGACTTGGGGCAAATAGATTACTTAAGAAATCAAGAGTGTTAAACCCAATATTAAACAACATAAAGTGTGATGCACACAGAGATCTGATTTTAGAAGCCTTGTCTATGGAAATAAAAACATTGTGAAAATTGCTATACATAGCCGTCAGGGTAGTTTTAGTGACAGGTGGATAAGTTACTGCGAAGAAAAGGAGATTACTTTCAAAATCGTTAATTGTTGTGATAGTGATATTATTGAGCAGTTACGAGATTGTAACGGTCTAATGTGGCATTGGAGTCACGAAGATTATCGAGCCCAGAATTATGCCAGGCAGTTAATCTACTCACTTGAGAAAGATGGCATTTTTGTTTTCCCCAACTTTGATACTTGTTGGCATTTTGATGATAAAGTAGGGCAGAAATACTTGTTTGAATCTATCGGGGCTCCATTAGTACCAACCCATGTTTTTTATGATAAAGCTGGGGCAATATCCTGGGTAAAGAAGACAGATTTCCCCATGGTGTTTAAATTACGCGGTGGAGCTGGATCACAGAATGTAATGCTTGTGAAATCTGCCCACGAAGCTGTTAAATTGATCAACAGGGCTTTCTCCAGAGGGTTTCCCCTTGTGGATGGCAAAGCTGGATTGAAGCAAAGAATATGGGTTCTAAAACGGGATAACAATTTCAAGGCTGTAGTTCATCTACTTAAGGGCTTTATTCGCCTGTTGATACCTGCGGAAAATCTGAACCTTCTGCAAACACAAAAAGGTTACATCTATTTTCAGGATTTTATACCTAATAATGATTTTGATGATAGGATAGTTGTGGTTGGCGATAGAGCATTTGCCATTAGAAGAAGAGTTAGAGAAAAGGATTTTAGAGCTTCTGGCAGCGGGATATTTGATTATGATCCGAGTAGTTTCAACCTGGAAGCCGTCAAAATAGCTTTTGAAGTGACAAAGAAAATCAATTCTCAAACAGCAGCTTTTGATTTTGTGTATGATTTGGATAATAAACCATTGATTGTTGAGATTAGTTATTCATATTCTGTTGGGTCAGCTTATGACAATTGTCCTGGCTACTGGGATAGTGAATTGATTTGGCATGAAAGCAAGGTAAATCCTCAATATTTTATAATTGAAGACTTCTTAAGATTTCTTAAGAATAGCGCTGAGAAAAGCAGGAAAGCATGAGGATAGTTATTTTTATCGGCACTCTTCAATCTGGCGGGAAAGAGAGAAGGCTAATAGAATTGCTTTCTTATCTAAAAGGCAATACGGACTTTGAAATGCTGTTAGTGTTAAGGCAAGAACTGATAGACTATCCTGCATTTTGCAAGTTAAATATTCCATATAAACTGTTGACAAAAAAATATCGAAAGGGCGATATTAGTTTACACTACATGTTTTATCGGATATGTAAAAGCTTTAAGCCAGATTTAATACATACTTGGGGTAGTATGCCTGCATTTGTATCTCTAATGGCAGTAATAATGCAAGGGATACCACATATAAACAGCCAGATTACCTCTGCTCCTCCAAAAATTAACAAATGTTCTTTGGAATACTTCATAAATAGAATTTCCTTCCACTTTTCTGAAGTTATCCTCTCTAATTCTTATGCTGGTATTGAGTCCTATAATCCCCCTCGCAAGAAGTGTAAAGTGATTTATAATGGGATTAATCTTGCGAGATTTGAAGGACTTCCTTCTGCCAAATCATGCAAAACGAAATATGGGATTGAAACAGCGTTTGCAGTAGTTATGGTTGCTTCTTTTACCAATAACAAAGACTTCGACTGTTTCATAAGAATTGCCAATATTGTAACAGCAAGACGGATTGACGTTAGTTTCGTTTGTATTGGGGGTCAGGGAAATGACAGTTCTCAGTTTGATAGAGCACAACAATCTGCAAAAGATAACCCAAGAATTATTATTACCGGTAGGATTTCTGAGGTTGAAGCATTGGTAAATGCTTGTGACATAGGGGTTTTATTGTCAAATCGAGCTATACATGGAGAAGGAATTTCCAATACAATAACCGAATATATGGCATTAAAAAAACCTGTAATAGCCAACAATGCAGGTGGGACAAGAGAAATTGTTCAAAATGGGCACAATGGCTACCTGATAACAACTGAAGATGATATTGACATAGCAGAGCTAATTATGAATCTACTTGATGATTCTGATCTTAGGACTATTATGGGTGAGAGAGGCAGAAAAACCATCGAAGAGACTTTCGTAATTGATAAAATGGGTTCAACTTTCGTGGAAGTATATAAAACAATTGCTAAATTGGCATAATTAAGATTATAATAAATCATAGTCATTTATAGAATGGAGTAAAAAAATGAAGATATCAGTTGTAGGAACTGGATATGTTGGATTGGTTACGGGTGCATGCCTTGCTGAAATGGGCAATGATGTAATTTGTGCAGACAATAATCTTGTTAAAATTGAAAACTTGAAGAAGGGGATTCTTCCGATCTGGGAACCAGGCTTGGATGAGATTGTACATCGCAATTATTCAGATGGCAGATTGTCTTTCACAACTGATATCGGCTATGCAGTTTTGCACAGTGGGATTATTTTTATTGCAGTAGGTACACCTCCCGATGAAGATGGTTCGGCAGATTTACAATATGTCCTTGCTGTTGCAAGTGAAATTGCATTATATATGAACGAGTATAAAATAATCGTGGATAAATCAACGGTGCCAGTTGGAACTGCAGATATTGTAGCACAAGTAATTAATAAAGGGCTTGCAGAAAGAAGTTTTGAAGTGGATTTTGATGTGGTTTCCAATCCAGAGTTTCTGAAAGAAGGTGCTGCTGTAGAAGATTTTATGAAGCCAGACCGTGTTATAATTGGCACAAAAAGCGATAAATCGGCAAAAGTAATGCGGGATCTTTATGCTCCTTTTTGCACAAGTTCAGATAGAATCATTGCTATGTCTATTCGGTCAGCAGAGATGACCAAGTATGCTGCTAATGCAATGTTAGCTACCAAAATCAGCTTTATAAATGAAATAGCACTGCTATGCGAAAAACTTGGGGCTGATGTTAGCGAAGTTAGAAATGGCATAGGTAGCGATAGCAGGATTGGGTACAAGTTCATTTATCCCGGGGTTGGATATGGGGGAAGTTGCTTCCCAAAAGATGTTCAGGCATTAATCCAAATGGCACACCAAACAGAAGTGGACGCAAAAGTGCTTTTGGCTGTCGAAGATCGGAACAATTCTCAGAAACGAGTATTGTTCGACAAAGTAGTAACTCGTTTTGGTAGTGATTTATCTGGGATGCGATTTGCTATCTGGGGACTATCGTTCAAACCCCAAACTGACGATATGCGTGAAGCCCCCTCAAGAGTAATTATTAACTTGTTATTATGTGCTGGGGCTGAAATAAAAGTATACGATCCTGTTGCTATGCCTGAAGCAAAAAAAGTTCTTACTCCCAGCTCAGCGATCGAGTTTTTCGAGAATCAATATGATGCCCTTGAACAGGTGGACGCTTTGCTTTTGATTACAGAATGGCATCAATTCAGAAACCCTGATTTTACTAAAATGAAATCGGCCATGAAATCTCCGATAATTTTTGATGGTAGAAACCAATATCAACCCAAGATGCTACGAGGGGTAGGTTTCGAATACTTTAGCATTGGGAGAAATTAGTGCAAATGAAATCTGTGTTGGTTACTGGTGGGGCTGGCTTTATAGGATCAGTCCTATGTGACACTCTGTTGGACCAGGGATTCAGAGTAGTGTGCGTAGATAATTTATGTGATTTCTATAGCCCAACAATAAAAAGACGAAACATCTCAGCAGCTCTTGAAAATCCTAATTATTTGTTTATTGAAGCTGATATCAGGGACAGTGAATCGATCAATAGTGTTTTTGCAAAACATCAGTTTGATATAGTAGTTCATCTTGCTGCTATGGCTGGAGTAAGACCTTCGATTGAGAATCCAGAAGGTTATTTTACAGTAAATGTCATGGGAACTTTAAACATACTCAATGCTTGTATTAAGCAAGGAGTTAAAAAACTTATCTTTGCATCCTCATCTTCAGTGTATGGCGATAATCCAGTTCCATTCAAAGAAACCGACAATGTTGATAATCCAATTTCTCCTTATGCTGCCACTAAGAAAGCGGGTGAACTGCTATGTTACACTTGGCACCATCTGTATGCTATGTCTATTGTCTGCTTGAGGTTTTTCACTGTTTATGGACCACGGCAGAGACCAGATTTAGCTATTCACAAGTTTACCAAATTAATAATGCAGGGTGAATCTGTCCCATTTTTTGGGAATGGAAATACATCAAGGGATTATACATATATCGATGATATTATTACAGGTATTTCAAGCTCCATAAAATTAGCCTATGACTCTGATAATCCTATATATGAGGTTATTAATCTCGGTAGCTCTACCCCTGTATCATTATCAGAAATGATTGAGACTATCGAAAAAACAATTGGAAAGAGAGCACGAATACTACACTACCCTGTACAACCGGGAGATGTACAAAGAACTTTTGCTGAGATATCAAAAGCTGAGATGATTCTCGGCTATAAGCAAAACATGCCTTTCAGCAAAGGAATAGCTCTTTTTTATGAATGGTTCAAATCTGTAGCAGGGAGCTAAAATGAATGTAACATTGATCATCAAATGTGGATATCAGGATTCGTTCTATTTTATAAGCCAGATAGCATCTATCGAAAAAGTAGATAGATTGGAGGTGTATCGCGATGAACCAAGCTTACCCCACAAGAAGGTTGTTTACAAATCCCCCAAATCAAAGGTCTTTTACCATTTTAGACATGCTGTGCGGATGATTGATATTCTTATAATTAGTCATAGACAAAAACCTGATCTTATTGTTGGGATTTATGAGATACCTCATGGTCTGATAGCTGCTTTGGCAGGGATGTTTCTTGGTATTCCCTCTGTTGTTTCAATAATTGGGAATCCAGCTTATAAAAAGGTAAGACATGGATTGCGATTATTAATCACTATGTGGGTCTTAAAATTAACATCTGCTATTACTGTAACTGGAGCAACATCGAAGAAATATTTAGAATCAAAAGGTCTGAGCCCAGAGAAAATATTCATATTACCAAACACAATTGAGCTGGGAAATTTTAGATATATCAATACTGATGAGCGGATTTACGATATTATTAGCTTAGGTGTTCTGAGGGCGGAAAAAAGAGTAGAGACAGTTGTTAATGTGGTTTTAGAGATAAAAAAAAGTTATGCCCATGTTAAGGTA